>CAIZXK010000738.1 GCA_903936865.1 uncultured Bacteroidales bacterium
CATAGAAACTGTCAGGCGGGCAGATTGTTTTTTGTTTGTTATCTATTTCCGTATTTGATTTTTTGAAATATTCATATACTATTGCTGAAAATATTATATTTAAAATAATCTGTAATTCAATCCTTTCTCTTGGAAATGCAAAAAGAGAATCTATCATATATCCAACTATGACAAAAAATAAAATTAAGATGAAAAGTTTATCTTTGAAATTCTCTGACTTTTTGAGAATTACAATGGAATAATAGATTAAAAATATAAAAATAAGTGTAAATGCCAATAAACCAATTATACCATTTTCTGCAAAAATTTGCAAAAAATCATTATGTGCCCGATCAGGCATTATACGTCCTTTTTCTGTAAATACTTGTAAATCATATTTTAATATTTCAATTCTCCAGTTTCCTGCACCAACACCAATTATTGGATTTTCAGTTGCTAATGATAAGGTCTTTTTCCATAGATTTATTCGATGGTAAGTATTTCCCTCTTTAAAATTTGTTGCATTTGTTAGTTGATTTTGAATTGTTTTATTATTGTCAATAACTGTAATAAATACAACAGAAATTATGGCAATTCCAATAATTATTAATGCTGTTTTTGTGAGTTTTTTTAATTTATCTGATTTTTCGCCCTTATTTGCATAAAGTATAAATAAAAAGAAGGTGAAAATAGAAGAGATAAAAAATGCGACCCAAATGGCACGTGTCATTAAAAGAATTATTAGCAAAAAACTTAATAGCGAACCAATAATGGCAGCACTTTTCCAAAATTTTTCTAAACTAAATATACCATAGAAACTAAATGAAACTGTTATAAAAAGGACTTCTGAGAAAATATTTTTTTGAGCAAAATTACCAGTAATTTTATATAAGGATTCTATATTAAAAGTTGATTTTGATAATACACTGATTATTTGGAATATACCTATAAATGATATGATTAATGAAAAAATAGTAAAAATTTTGATTAGGGACAACCTACTGTTTTCTTGAGGAAAAACAAATAAAATAAGGTATAAAAACAAAATAAAAAATGATGTTCGTTTTAGGAACTCATACATTGCTTCTGACTTATTTGTAGCCCAAAATATTGAAATACCTAAAATTATTATTAGTAATGAATAAATTATTACAACAGGATTTTTAATTATTGAAATGTCAGAAAGGTTTACTATATTTTTTTTTGTATTAATTATCAACGGAATTGAGAATAATCCTAAAAATAATGATAATGCAAGCATCCGAATTTCAAGATGTTGATCCATTGCTTTTGCATAATAAATATTTGATATTAATATAATCAGCATAAAGAAAAAAAACAGTGAATAATTGATTACCTTTTTTTTGATTGTTTTATTTGTTTTCTTCATTCTTAATGATATTTAGAAAATTGAATATAAATTTAGTTACTTAATTTTAGCTATCTTGATAAATAATTCGTTGTATTGGGAAATTATTTTATCCCAGTTATATATTTCTTTAATTTGTTGAATATTATTTTCAATCCATTGATATTTAGATTTATCAAAAATTATTTGTTTGCTAATTTTAGCAATATCGTCCTCGTTTTTAAAGAAAAAACCATTTTCTTTTATTACAGCTCTATTAAATAGATTATCGTGTGCACAAATCACTGCTGATGATGCCATTGCCTCCAGTAGGGAAGGGTTAGTGCCACCAGAAGAATGTCCGTGGAAATATAATTTAGAAAAATACCTGAGTTGATTTAAAATATTTTTGTCAAATATTGAATCTAAAAATCGTATTTGTCTGGAGTTAAATTTTTTAAAAAGATAATTTCCAAATTTGCTATTTTTATAGCTACCAATCACAACAAGAGGTATATTAGTTTTTGACAAAAGAATTCCATTAATTATTTCTTCCACATGATTATCTGGTTGTAACCTAGAAATAAGTAAAAAATAGCTAAAAGGTTTTAAGTCAAAATCATTTAGTTTATTTTCATCCTGATTTGTAAAAACTTCAGCTCCATAAGGAATAAAAACAGATTCTCTATTATATGTGTTTAATACATAATCCTGAATAGCTTTAGAATCAGCAATTAATAAGTCATTTGTTTTTACTGCTGTTTTTTCAGCATACTTTAAGAATTTTCGAACGTAGTTACTGTATTTTGTCCTTATCCATTCCAGACCATCCATATTACTAATTCTATATGGTTTAGAATGAAGGAAACGATGCCAAATTGAACTGCTTGTATTTCCAAGTTGATAGATGATATCAAAATTACGTTTTCTGCTATCAATGATACAATTAAGATCATAGATAAATTGTCCGGCAGTGCCAATTTTATATTCCGGATCATAACAATGTATAATATGAACACCATTCCAAAAAGATTCTTGAAAAGGATGATTATGAGAATTATAAACCCAAACTTCTAACCCATATTCCACTAATCCTTTTGATAAATGTTCAGCAAATTCCTCAAATCCACCATAATGATTTGGGATTCCACGACATCCTAAAATTCCGATTTTTATTTTTGTACTCACTTAATTATTTTCAAAAAAAGTATGCGTTAGATTTCTATTTCTAAATTATTCAACGTTAGACTTTAATAATGGGAGAATTGTTTCAATTAAAAGATAAGATGATTCCTCAATTGAAAATTCTGCAGTTAATATTTCAAGAAAAGGATTTTGAGGTATTTCGTAAGTTGAATCAATACCTGTAAATTCCTTAATTATACCTTGTCTTGCTTTTTTATACATTCCTTTCACATCTCTTGTTTCGCATACTTTTAAGGGGGCATTTACAAATACTTCAAGAAAATCGTTTTCTCCAATTATTTCTTTAGCCATATTTCTTAATTCAGTAGTTGGGCTAACTAAGCTAACTATCACAATAATACCATTTTCAATTAATATTTTTGAAACTTCGGCAATTCTTCTTATGTTTTCAAATCTTGAATTAGCTGAAAATCCAAGGTCTTTATTTAATCCGGTTCTAACGATATCGCCGTCAATAACAACTGAAATTATATTATTTTCAAGTAGTTTGTTTTCAAAATGTCTGGCAAGTGTTGTTTTTCCTGAGCAGGGGAGACCTGTAAACCAAATTACTTTTGCTTTTTGGTTTAAAAAATTTTCTTTTATTATTTTGTTTTGTTCTATATGGTTCATTAGCATATTTTTAGCTTAAATTGTTTTTAAAAGTCTTTGTACAAGATATCTTAATGTTTGTAATTGATTATAAATATGTTTTATTTGCGAAGTTGTTTAAATATTAAAATAGATTAAACGATACATAAGGTTTTTGTTAGTTACATTTAATATGAGAAATAATTTAGATAGAAAAATGGTGAGCTTTTGAAATTAGTACAACAGGTTTATTGCTTTTGTATTCTGTATCAGCTAATTGTAAATTGTTTACAAGAAGTGCTGCAGAAAAAGTACGTTCTACTGCATGAGCCATGGTTCCGTCGGTCTGGTTTTTTTCAATTTCAAAGTTTTCATCTTTCAATCCTAGATTTAAAATTGGCAGAAGTGCTTCTTTTGTGGCATAAAACATGGAACCTGCTACAAAATTTAGGTTACTTAAATCGGATTTCTTAACCCCCATTTTATTACTTAAAAATTCGACTGTTAATGCATTGGCACCGTAATAATAATACATTGGAAGTATGTGTTTTGTTGGTCCTATAATTCCGATATCAGGGTTTTCTTGAAAAATATTGATAGCCTTATTTATTGCTCCATCTCCAAGGAGTTTGTTAAACAAATCATTGCTCCACAAATCTTTCCGATTAAGATGGTTTGATTTTTTTGTATGGAGTTTTAATACCAGTTCGTTCCCATCATCAAAAATCTTAGGGAGAATTTTTAAAAAAGGTAAAATATCTCTTCCTCTGTTTTCAACATTCATAATCTGGAAAGGAAAAGATGATTTATTCAAAATTTCCTCTATTGATTTTGATATTTCAGAAGGTGTTGTAATATAAAGGTAGATTTTTTTATAATCTGATTTCTCAATCAGTTGTAGAATCTCACTAAATATTTCCGGATAAAAGGCATGAATAGCAATAGCAAGTTTTGGGTTTGTATTGGACGAGATTTCATTAGTTTTTTCGGAATGGACTCTGATAACATATGATTTTGAAAAACTCCGTTGCCAAAATTTCAAACTCCAAAATGAAAAAGTTTTATCTTTGAAAACTTGTGCATTTTTCCAATTTTGAAAAACTGCAAAGGTTTTGAAAATAAAGGGAAATGCTGAAAACAGAATGCTCTTCAACAATTCTTTTTTTGGACGGTTGAGTGGCATTATTTGCCACACTTTATCGAAATTGAGTATGATAGGAGGTTTTCCATTTGTTAAATTGTCTTTCATATTATTTCAAAAAAATGTTTGAATTAGATTCCAGGATAATTATTTTTTTTACAAAACATCGCCAAAATTGCGTTTTAAACGATGGAATGTATATGCTCCTATTGCAAAAATAATTCCGGTTAGAGTCCAAAAATAGAAATTCATTTCAGGGAATTCGAAAAACCATTTTTTCTCAATAAAGGTATAGCGATAGCCTTCGGTTATATAAAAAAATGGGTTGAATAGTGCGATATATCGATAATTTCCCTGGAGCATGCTGTAAGGCCACACAATGGGGGTAGCCCAAAACAACATAGATACTATTATATTCACAATATGTGCCATATCTTTGATATACACATTAACGGAAGCAACAAACCATGAAATACCTGAGAGTAACATAAAGGTTGCAAATAGATAGTAGAAAATTTGTATCCAGTATATTGTAGGGTAAATTTTAAAACTAAAAATTAAGATTAGTACTATGATCAAAACCATTATAAGATGCACAACCATGCCTGACAATATTTTAATAATAGGGATAAAACTTACATTAAATTTTGTTTTTTTTATCAAATAAGAATATTCAGTTAAGGCCATACAACTCACTATCATTGTCTGGCTAATAAATAGCCAAGGTATCATAGAAACTAATAGCCACGGAGCAAAAGGCACACCGGATGAAGTATTTCCTGAGCGTAATCCATAAGTAAATGCAAACCAAATTATAAAAACATAAACAGCAGGTTGTATAAAAGCCCAAGGCAAGCCTACAAATGAAGAAAGGTAGCGGCTTTTAAAATCACGCATCACTAATGTGTATAGTACTGTCCGCTGCTCAACAAAGGAGTGTGTGAAACTATTAATTTTATTTATTATGTACATTTGAAATTGTTTTTAATTAAAATATTTGATAGTAGGTATTATTATTTTTAGCTAATCCAAAATATTGAATAATGCATCTTTAATAACAATTTGTGCTCCTGTTTTAAACAGGATATTAGGATTATTAACTTCGATAATTAAACCATCATGCACCCAATGAAGATGTTGTTCAACCATTTTTTCAATGGATATAACCCCAAAAGAAAAAGTGTATCGTCCATTGCCTAAGTTTGGGAAATCAAAATCGATGACAACAATCTGAGGAATATCAGTTTGAAAGTTAAGCTTTTGTGAGTACTGAAGACTATTTATTTTCAATACCGAACCACCAAAACTACCATTAAGTGTTAACTTTATTCCAACTTTATCAATCTTGTCATTTATGTTTATTTTTAAAAAAAGTCTGAGTTGTTCACCTCCTTTAAATTCGCTTATATGCTTCAAGGTGTTACGCTCAGCCAATGCAGCATATTGTATATCAGCATTACCAACTCCATAACTTTCACAACAGTTTAAGTCCTGCCATATTAATTCAGGGAACTCAATTGGATAGTTTAGTTGACTATTTATTTCCTCCGATTTTTCATTTGAATTTATTTTGGTTGCCTTACTGTTTTGTGAAAGCATAAACGTATTGTAGCTTTCAGTTACAAAGTATGGATCACCTTGTGCTTTTATTTCGCCTTCATGAAGCCAAACAGCTCTTGTGCAAAAATCTTTAATAGCTGCTAAACTGTGGGTACACAACAGTATTGTTTTTCCAGCATCTTTAAATTCCCTGATTTTTCTATAACATTTTTGTTGAAACCTAATATCACCTACAGACAAGGCCTCATCAGTGATAAGAATATCTGGATCGATATTTATTGCCATTGAAAATGCAAGTCTGACATACATCCCGCTCGAATATGTATTTACCGGTTGATAAGCATATTCACCTATATCAGCAAATTCGAGTATTTGTTGAATCTTGTTCTTCATTTCCTTTTTTGAAATACCTTGAATTGCACCCAGGTAATAAATGTTTTCTATTCCGGTAAGTTCCATATTGAACCCTCCACCAAGTTCCAGCAAGGCAGTTACTCTTCCATTGCATATAAATTCTCCTGAGGATGGTGATACAACTGAGGCAAGTATTTTTAAGAGTGTTGACTTCCCGCTTCCGTTCTGTCCGATAATACCAATTACTTCCCCTTTTTCGACATCAAATGAAACATTATTAAGTGCCTCAAACTTTTTGTTATACTTACGTCCAAATGGATGAACAAATTCCTTAACAATATCATACCGTGAGTGATAAAGCTTGTAGGTTTTGGATATGGATTTTATGATAATTGCAGGTTTAATTGTCATTATTAAAAATTATATTGGTTTATAAAAATAATTATTTTTCTGTTAAGTCATCATTTAATTCGCGCATCAATATAAAATGATATATTGTGCCAAATAAGAATATTATAGCCATTCCTATAGCTCTGTCAATTGTAGCTGCAAGAAAGGAAATTTCGATTGGAATACCTATTGTATTTGATAGCAAGCCGATAATTCCTTCTCTAACAACAAGATTTCCAGGTGTAATGGCAAGAACCATCGAAAACACAGCCAGCATTTGAATGATTAAAATATCGGTCAATCCTACAGAAATATCAACAGATTGAAACGAGAAGTATAATCGTAAACCCAAAAGCAAAAAAGAAAATAAATAGGTTATTGAAATAACTATCAATTGTTTAGTATTGGTTTTAAATACTTTTACTCCAGTTATTATTTGAGCAATTATATTGTCCAATTCCTTCCATCCCGTTTTAAGCCTGTTTTCTGGTATATACCATAAAATTAAGGACATTATAAGCGTTAGAACCAGTAAAGAACCAACCATTAAAATAAGAGGTTTGTTATATAGTCCTGTATTTAAATAACTTGTTAATAATAAAATAAGTGCAGAAATGCCAGCAACCCAAAAACCAATTATTAATGATCCCCCTGATAATGCTGCATATTTTGAGTATTCAAACTTATATTTGCTTTTTAAGTATTTAGCCCTTAATAACATCGAACCTTGAAAAGGGATAATATAACTATACATCGTATTTGTAAGGGACAATCCAATCCATTCTTTTATTTTTAAAGGAACATTAAAGAGTATCATCGAATTTCTAAAACCAATTGCAATAGCTAAAGAAGACAAGAGACCACAAACAATTATTTTAAAAAGGATATTATGATTTGTTTTGGAAATCAATATCAGCTTATCTTGTTGGTTAATTAGATAAATGATAATAAATACAAGAATTAACAAACTGAAAATAAGCTTGATGATTCTTTTGAAATTATAAATTGAAATTGTTTTTAACAGCATTTAAAAAGAAATTAAAACTAGATAGATTTTTATTTTGTATGTTAAATTCAAAGGATTTTTAAACGTATGCAAATTTATAAATAACTTGATTCTATAGTGTATATTTATTTTCTATTTTCAATGAATCCAGATTGACGTGAAGTAAATTATTAAATTATTTAAAATTTCGAGACTTGAAAACAATTAAATATAAAATGATATAAATTATTCGGAATAGGAATAAGAAAATTAGTAAAATTCGTTTCGAAAAACTATAGTTTTCTATTGTATAAATTGTATTTATTACAGAAATAAGATGGTTAAATTTTTCTTTTAAAGAAACAAGAAATGGAGAACGGAAAAGATGTGCATCGGTCATGTCTTTTATATAGTAAACGTTTTCTACCATAAACCAATTATATTTTGCCAAACAAAAATGAGTTAATGCTCCTTCATCAGGATCTTTTTGATTTAAAAACAAGTGTATGGAATTTTTTAATATTTGGATATTAAACAATCCATACATAACTTGATATCCCAAATAACCCCTGATAATCAATTGTAGATGACTAGAATATCGCTTTTTTATGGATAACTGTAAGTCTCTGTTTTTTAATTGTTTATAGCCATTTTGAGTTTTGATTATTTTATTAAGTTTAGGAAAAACAAAATCATAACCTTCTGTTATTTTGTGCATTAATGCTTGAAGGTAATCATCAGAATGATAATAGTCGTCATCTGACAACCATGTAAAATACTCACCCTTTGCTTTTTTTAATACAAAGAAGTAATTTTCCTTTACTCCTATATTTTCTGTTTGGAAAAATACTCGAATACGATTATCGCTATTCAACAATTCGGTTAAGTAATCTATATTTTCTATTCCATTTGATTTATCATCTGAAATAATCAGTTCCCAATTTTGAAATGTTTGTTGTTGAACGCTTTTAATAGCCCTTAGAAGGTTCTTTGGTCTATTATAAGTCGGAACTCCTATAGATAACATAGTACAATGAGATTAATAGTTAAAGGATAGAATTATTGCTTTAAAGTTTAATTACCTCTGTTTTTCTCACAAAGACATAAAATACCTGATCCCCAGGAAAAGTTTTTAAACAATTGCTGAATCAAATATAATGGATATAAAAAAATATCATTTGAAAATAGTGGTATAATCATGCTGACATTGCTTTTAAAACTAACTTTTGATAATTCTTCTTTTTCTTCTGACGAGAAATCCTTGTTGCGTATGGCAAAAGCTCTTATTTCCTCAACAATATTACTTATAGGGAATCCATAATGCCATAAAGTGATAATTTTCATGTTGTTAATTTCAAAAATTTGTTTAATGTCCTGGCTATTGTATTTTCTATAATGACCAACATATTGATCTAATTTGTTGTATTTTACGCTTTTTGAAGGTACAGAAAGTAAGATTTTTCCATTATTAGTAAGGATTTGAGACCAATAAAATATTGTAGCATAATCATCTTTGATGTGTTCAAGGACTTCAAATGAAAAGATATAGTCAAATTTTATTGAGTTTACTTCATTCAGGGATTTTAATAAATGTATATTTTTTAGATCTTTAGTCCTTTCTGTTGCCATCAAGAATGCTTCATCAGAGAAATCATATCCATACATTATCGCACCTTTTTTAGAAAAGTAACGGAGCATTTCACCAGAACCATATCCAATTTCAAGACATGTTTTTCCTTTCAGATTTTCATGTTTAATTATTTTATCAACCATATTCTTTCGTAATAGAAAGCGTGGCATTGATATCCATTTCATTATCTATATATTAGTTAAACGATAGTTTTAATTTGATTATCATGAATGTTTTTTTTTAGACTTTTATAAAAATCAGTTTTTATATAACCTATCATTATCCTGTATGTCCATCCACATGGCGAACATAAGTGATTGAAATGAGCTTATAGCAAGAAATACAAAAGCCAATACAGTAACAGGATTGACTGAAGTACGTGTGATAAAGCTGTGCTCGATTATTTTTACCAAAAATGGAATAGATGCAAATGCAAGCACAAATGATAGATGATAAAGTAAAAACAAAGGATGGAAATCTTTCAGGAAATACCTATGCCAGATTCGTTTAAAAAAAGAGATAAATAATAACCAGGAGACCCTAGGTACTACTTTCATTATTTTCATTTTTGAATGTTCCCCGATATCGTAAACCGGCTTAATTTCGACTTCCTTAACTGTGCAAACAGCAATATTAAGTTTTACGAGCATATCATTTGGCATTCCATAATCTTTATATATTTTATAGAGACAAATAGCATTAAGTGCTTTATTTGAAATAGCAGTGAAACCTGTTTGCGTATCTGAAACCCTCCAATAGCCTGAAGCCAGCTTTGTTAATATAGATAATACAGAATTACCAAAAAAACGCAATTTTGGAATAACAAGTCCTGAGCTTCTGTGAATAAGTCGATTACCTTTTGAATAATCGATGTTTTCGTTTATAATCGGATTGCAAATACTGAGAAGTTCTGCTGGATCCATTTGACCGTCGCCAGCCATAACTGCTGAACAATCAATATTATGGTCTTTACACCATTTGTAGCCACGTGCAATTGCTGCTCCTACACCACTATTAATCTTGTGATTTATTAATACGATTCTGTCTTTATCCTCATTGTTGTTAGTAATTACTGATGGAATAAAAAAATTGATTTCATCTTTTGACTGTTTGAGAAGCAATTGGTTAGCTCTTTCGTATCGACCTACAATTTTGTGGTCGAAAATATCTTTTATAACTGGGCCTTCATTTAAGCTGGTTTTCCAAAAAGATTTGACTATTTCTTCTGTTCTATCATTTGAGCAATCGTTTACAACAATTATCCTGTCAACAAAATCAGGCATAGTCTCAAGTACCATGGCAATTTGTTGCTCCTCATTATAAGCCGGAACTATTACGGCAATTGTTTTATTGTTTAGCATGTTTTTTTTATATGTTGAACCAATTTGTTGATACTTTATCGATAAACCAGAAAAAACTATTATAAACCAAAAAGAACGTAAGAATCAAAATTACTGGAATCTTAGCCTTATCAGATAATTTGAAAAGAGTTGTATTCATTCCAAAAATGGCTATTAATGAGATGATTGGGAAATTATACCTCCCTTGCAGCGCAACCCCAAAAGCCCGCATTTGTGAATAGCTCGAATAATTGACATAAAAGACAATCAATACATAGCTGCTTATTAAAAACAGCATAATAATCAAATTTTGTTCACTAATAATTTTCTTAAAATGATAAATAGAAATAAAAAAAGAAAGTACCAATAAAATAAGATAAAATTTAAGTTCAGAAACTCCTCTAGGAAAACTCAAATGCCCGACCACGCTAAAGATTGTTTCCATTGTTCTTGTAAAATACATTGGTACATATTCTGTAAGTGGCATTAACTCCCGGGTATGAGCAGTAGAAAGTAATTCTGAATTCCGCATATAAATACCATATCCGTGAAGTGCTTTTTCTTTACCGATTACCAATTCAGCACCAGGCCTTATATTATTGTATTTAAGAAAGTTTCCTCCGTACAAATAAATAGTTGCCCCCAAAAAGATGAAGAAAATAATACCAATTGTTATGTTTTTTGTTATTCGTATTTCTTTTAGAAGTTGCAATCTATGTAGAAATATTTTTTTTGTATAGAACAGTAGTACAGCCATTTCTAATAAAATTAAAGGAAGGTAGGTTACCTTTGTCAACGCACCAACAGCCATTGAGGAGAATAATAAAAGGAGGTAAGTTAGGTTGGGATTACGGATAAAACGAAATAAAAAAATAAAAGAAGAAACAGCTAGAAGGTTGATCAGGTTATCATACGATACCATAGATGATAAAAAAACAAACATCAAAACATTAGATTGGGCTAATAGAATGCTAATCTGTATGAGCTTATTTGAAGTTATTTCTTTTGAAAGCAGAAATGTTAAATATAGACTGAAAAGGCTCAAAACTATATTTAATAAGCGCAAGTATTGATAATCAATTATTGAACTTGGTTTTAAAAGTAATAGCTTGCCCATTACCAAATAATATAAATGAGGTTCAGTTGTCAAGCTACCATATCGAATTGTTTCATCCGAATTTTCCAAATGAAAGACGTAAGGTTTAGAGTAAAAATTGCTTACTTCAATGTGGTATCTTTCATCTGGTGAAACGCCCTTTTTAATGTTCAAGGCAAAATATAGCATTTGGAATAGAAACCATGAAAATATAATCACTTTCAATGCAATAAACAGGTTTTTTGAAATATTTACTGAAGTCGTTTGCTCAAATAATTGTGTTTTATAGTACAAAAATTGTCGGAATAACAGTATAAAAACCAAGGTCACCAAAAAAAATGCTGTAATCTGGAATATCGTTTTTTTAAAGTTTTCAATAAAGGAAGCAGGATTCATTTCTTTTATCCCAATTAATAGCAGATACGGATCAATTCCATTTGTAGAAATTTTCACGATACCCGCTTTAAATTCTACACTATCAATATCATGTAAAGGTTTGATCATTTTATATAATTCAAGTCCAGCGTATTTTTTTGAGTGGAAAAAATCACCAATGCTAATAGATTTGATTTCAATAGCAGCAGGAGGATCGAACCGAATGTGAGTAATACTCTTTTGGAATAATGTAAAATGATAGTTTTTAAAGGACTCATTATCTTTTAAATATATTGTCGAACTGTTTTTTTTGTTATGTTCATTGTTCGTATTGAAAAACAATTGAAATGGACCACCAACAGGGGTTTTTATCTCAAAGGAAATACGCTCGTTAATTATTGTATTTGTCTCGGTAATCCATTTGCTCACAAAAAATGAGCAAACTAATATCAAGATAATCGCAAAAATTCTGTTTGCTTTGGATAATGATTTAGGAAACATATCTTTAAGTTTTTTTATTGATTTTAAACTATTTATATAAAACAAGATATTGGTTGATTTGAATTATTATGGGTATTCAAAATTTTAGCAAAACAGTTCAAATTGAAATCTTGAGTATTTAAATTTATTCAAATTTACTTTTAGAGAAATTAATCTCCAGAATTGAGAGGCGTGGTGGGAAAGCTAGGCTAAAGTTACCTGATGATAGTGAAAGATTAGGATTGTAAGCAGGATCTTGTTTCAGAGCAGTTCCCCATCTTTCATGCATAAAAGTCTTTTCATTGATAAACCTTTGAGATTTTGTTTCTATATTGCCTTTATTTCTGGATACTGATTCGTGATGATGCAATTCAGCGAATGGATTCCAAATATTTCTATAGCCAGCTTTTTTCAATTTAAGGCAAAAATCAACATCATTGTATGCAACTGACAAGTTTACTTCGTCCAAACCACCCACTTCGATGTATTTTTTTTTAGATACGAGCAAGCAAGCTCCAGTAACTGCTGACATTTCCTGTAAAAGAACTGCACGACCAAAGTATCCTAAAGATTCTGACGGACAATATTGATGCGCATGGATTGCCGTTACATCAGATCCAAGAATAACTCCTGCATGTTGAATTTTTCCGTTTGGATAATATAATTTTGCTCCTACAGCTCCTATGTCCGCTTGCATGGCAATTGCTACCATTTCACTTAGCCAGTTTTGGCTAATAATTTCGGTATCGTTATTTAATAAACAAACAAATTCACCTTTAGCAGCAGATACGGCGCTGTTATTTAAAGCGGAATAATTGAATGGCTGTTCATCTCTCAAAATAGCAATCCTATTGTCTTGTTTTAGTTCGTCAAAAAACTGAATTAAATCCTTTTCATCAGATCCATTGTCAATAATAAGAATATCAAAAGCTGTATAAGTAGTTTTATTTAGTATACTCATTATACAAGTTCGTAATAGCTTAGCCTGATTTTTAGTTGGTATTATAATTGTTACGTGCGGCATTGTATCAGGCAAATTGTAATGTACCCTATACATCCCAGGTCGGATTATGTCTACATTAACTTTTGATTGAGTTCTGTTGAAAAAATCATTAACTGCATTAATAGCCGAATTGATTGCATAACTTTTATGATCCATCGAAACAGAAGTGCTATTATCATTTAAACGCCAATGATATAAGACTTTAGGTATATGAAAAATTTCGTTTGGAGTAATAAGTTCTATAAAACGCAATGCAAGATCATAATCCTGAGAGCCTTCAAAACCTTTTCTAAAACCACCTATTTTTCTCATCATGGCAGTTTTGTAAATGCCTAAATGGGAGACCATATTTTGCGAATAAAATAACTCAGGATTCCAGTCGCACTTAAAATAAGGATTTTGCCGAATCCCATTTAAGTCAATTTTATCTTCATCGGAATAAATAAGTTTAACATGGGGAATATTTACAATAGCTTTTGCTACCCAAAAAAAAGCGTGTACTGGCAAAAGATCATCATGATCGAGGAGTGCGACAAAATCTCCTGTTACCAATTCGAGTGCACTATTGGATGCTAACGAAATATGTCCGTTTATTGGTCGATAGATGACCTTAATTCTTGAATCATTTTGACGATAATATTCGAGAATTTTTTTTATTTCGCCATCTGTTGAGCAATCATCTGCTATACATAATTCCCAATATGGATAAATCTGGTTTTTTACCGAATTTATTGCTTCTTTTAACCAATCAGGATTTGGATTGAAAACAGGCATCAGTATCGATATCAAAGATTTTGATTCAAAACAGGATATTTCTCTTTCCATTTCTTCAATATCTGCTGGCGACAATGTGTCATACTTTTTTATCCACAAATTATAATTATTCCCTTCTTCTGTACAAAGCCTGTTTTCTAATTCGCCAAATTCAATAAAATGTAACAATGGATTATTATTTGACTTACCAACATCTTCATATTTAGTAGAATAAAAGTTTGTATCAAAATATACACTTGGATTTCGTCCCTCTTTCCAGCCTTCAAATAAATAGTGTTCTGCAGGATCAATTCCGGCAGATTTCACATCAGGATTCTCTTTCAAATAGTAATCTGCATCGAAATATTCACTATTTTTTATCAATTGTAGATCTTCAATATTAATACATCTTGTGGAGCTATTATCATTGATGTTAAGAAATCTATTTCTTTCTGAATTTTTTTCAAAATAACTGCTTACCTTTTCTGTTGCATCAGGGATTGGTTTGCGACCTTCAGATTTTCCAGATAAAATAAAATGAACCAAAGGATTTAATCTTGTTTCTTTTACATCAGGATTTTTTTCAAGATAATACCTGGAATCGAAATATTCAGAAGGATTTCTTCCTTCAAATCCTCCATGAATCAAGTAATGTGTTAAAGGTTCGATATTTGATTTTAAAATATCAGGGTTATTGGTTACATAAAAAGATTCATCAAAAAAACCGTTTTCGTATATTAATAATTTATAATTGGTTAGAATTTTGTTTTGATTAAATTGTTGAGGGTTTATATTTCTTTCTTCTTTGATTCCAAAATGGATATAGTGAATTAATGGATTGATTCCAGATGCTTTTACATCAGGGTTTTCTTCCATATAAAATGCACTGTCGAAATTTTCTGATGGTTTTCTTCCTTCAAAACCTCCATAAACCAGGTAATGCCATATAGGTTCGCAGTTTAATTTTTCTATATCGGGATTATTATGTAAATAATATGATTTATCAAATAAACCACTTTCATTAATTAAATTCATATCGGCTTTTATCAGGTCATTTGTATAGTTATTCGCTCCAACTAAAGTTCTTCCTTCTTTTTTTCCATATCGGATATAATGAGCTAAAGGATTGATTCCAGAAGCCTTCACATCAGGATATTGACACAAATATAAATCAGTATCAAAGTTTTTTGATACTTTCATTTTAAATCTAACCCAAAAAATGAAGTGTTTTAATGCTAGCATGATTTTTTTTCTAAAAAATTTGTTTTGTCAAAATGGCAGCTTTCACTAATATGCGGCAGTTGTTTAGTAGGTAATTTAAATTTTCATTCATATAAAATGAAATCCATCATTTAACAGTTCAACATTGGTAATATGTTGATTGAATACCATTTCAAATTGTGTTTTTTTTGTTGTCTAGGATATTTTTTGATTTCCCTTTTGTTTTTTTATACAAGGGGATAAAATGATCAACAGGTGCAATAAGGTATCTTTCAACAACTTCAAAAAGTACAAAATCTGGTTTATATAATTGTACTAAAGATGCAATATCATTTGTTCCTGGTTTTATAAAATGGCAGTATTTTATCTCGCCAAATGTATTGTTTAAATAAATTGATAATGAATTTGAAAATGAATCCCCAATTACTAAAATCTTTCCATGCTTATGTTTATTTCTAATAAGGTTATGATTTAGCATTTCAAACGCCCTATTTGGATTTATATCTACCCATTTATTATTCGACATTAGTTTAAGTTTATGCTTGGATAATTTGTCCTTTATTGAAACTTCAACGTCATTATAAAGGGATTCCCCCTTTATTGTTAAAGATAAATCTGTTTTTCTTTGCGACAACCTGGAGGTGAAATTTGTTTCATCGAGAATAATTGATGATGATTGGAAAGAGGGATTGAAATACGATAAAATTTCCCAATATGCTAAATATGCACCAAATAGATTCCAATGTGAATCAGTTTTATAATACAACGGCAATTTATGATTTTTTTTCTTCTCAATCAAAGCTTTTTTTAAATCAATAATCTGAAGGAAGGTGTTGCTGCTCATTATCTGGTCATAAGGAGTATTTCCTTTTTTCGAAAGATAAGATGGTAAATATTCTGGATAAATAGAATGTTTGTCAGGTGCAATTGCAATATAGAATGGAATATTTAGATTTTTTAAATAATCCTGTATATCTCCGAAATATTTATAAAAGGAATGAATCTGCTTTGCATCCATTTGCTTTAGTCCTCTGTATTGATTAATTGTTTTTTGATACTTGTTGCCTAAAAATATCCAACCATCTTTACCAATTATAACATCTTCAGCATCCATTGGAAGACCAAGACGATTTTTTAATTTCGCATTTAATTTCAATAAATCTTCACGAAAAGCTAAATGATCCCCGAAAAAAGACTCTGATTCTGAAAAATATTTTTTTATGCTTTTACTTTTCCAATCCCAATTTGGCAAACGTGTTATTGTCCTTTTTTCTTGATTTATAAAACTCTCTTTAGAGGATGTTCTCAATCCCAGTATACTTGCTAATGGAAAGGTTAATAAAACAATACAAAAAGTAAAAAAATAGGCGTATTTTATTGTTTTAACCATGTTTTAAAATCTAAAATAAATAAACGGATTAAATGAGCCGGAAGTTAAATACATGATACTTAGTAGCAATAATGTAAATAAAGCTGAAAAATATGTAATTTCGGATAAATACAATAACCCAGGGCGCAATAATTTTGAAATAGTTAGGAATTTTGGGATTAAAGGAGTTGAAAATAATATACCCAAAGCAAATGCAATTAAAACATTAGGTTGCAAAAACTCGCTTATATGTAAAACATCAGATGTTCTATAAAAAAACATGCTTTTCAAATATTCTATAGAGCCGGACAATGTCTCAGCCCTAAAAAAAACCCATGAAATTGACACAAAAAACAAGACATAAAAGTGACGAAATAGTTTTGGTAAATTATGTAACCATTTTTCTACTCCAATTCTTTCCATCGAGAGAAAAAATCCATGAAACAGCCCCCAGATCAAGAAATTCCAACTGGCGCCATGCCATAATCCACAGAGAGAAAAAACGATGAACAGGTTTAAGTATGTTTTTATACCTGATCCCTTACTTCCGCCAAGAGGTATGTATAAATAATCACGAAACCAGGTTGAAAGCGAAATATGCCAACGACGCCAAAATTCTTTAATTGAGGTGGATATATAAGGATAATTAAAGTTTTCGGAAAATTCGAAACCAAACATTTTGCCTAGCCCAATAGCCATACATGAGTATCCTGAAAAATCGAAATATATTTGCAGGCTGTAGGCAAGTATTCCTATCCAGGCTATAATTGTTGGTAATTCATTACTATTAATTAAAAAAATCTGGTCTGCTATTTTGCCCAATGTATTGGCAATTAATACTTTTTTTGCTAATCCAATAATAAATCTTTGTATCCCTTCTACAAACTGGTCAAATTTTATAGTATGATTATTTAGCTGCTTGTCAATTTCAGAATATCGAACTATAGGGCCGGCAACCAATTGAGGGAACATAGTAACAAAAGTAGCAAACTTTATAAAATTCCTGTTTGCGGCAACATGCCCTCTATAAACATCAATTGTATAGCTCATAGATTGGAAGGTGTAAAAACTGATTCCAAGTGGAAGGCTGATTTTAATCAGACCATCAAGCTTCAAATGGCTCAAATGCAATAAATCAAGGACTTGTATTATATTGTCGGTAAAAAAGTTGAAATATTTAAAAAAGCCTAGTAAGGAAAGGTTGGAAATAATAGAAACCGTTAACCAAAATTTCTGTAAATTGCTTCTATGTCCATTTGGAATAAGCTGAACTATAGGTTTTTGATTCAAGCCACCTGCGATTAATAATCCTGAAAAATAATCAACCACTATTGTAGTGAGCATTATCCAAATGAGATAGTTTTCTCCAAAAAAGTAAAAGAAAAGACTGCTTAGGAGCAAAAATGGAAACCTAAGGCTTTTTCTTAACGAATGAAATACTACCAATACAATTGGAAGAAAAAAGAATATGAATACTATTGAACTAAAAATCATGTAAATTATATTTTATTTCCAACTACAAAATTATTTCAATTTTTTTAAGATAATATATAGTCCCGAATGGTATCTTGTTTTAATTAAACTATTTTTTTTATTTAGAGTGCAGAAAAATAGGACTATTGAACCAAAATAACTATCTCTTTCTCCGTTTCATAATATGATAGTTTGTCAAATGCCAATATTTTCAATTTCAGTTTATGTTCGCCTTTACCAATCAGTGCAGTTGGGATTTCAATCCTCCAACCAGAGTTATTGTATGCGCTGTTGTTATAAAAGTCTGCTACATCTGGCCTTTCTGTTCCAAATGTTGATTTATAATCTTTTCCATCTATTACAACAATTACATCTGATGCCGATTTCTGCGCTGGTTGATCAATGGCCCATCCAGAAATTTTGACTTTATTTTCTGAAATTGAAATGGGTTCTTTTGTTTCTCTTATTAAATTTTCATTTATTATATCAATAGAGTATTCCGTTTTCAAAAGCGATTTATTTAGCCCTTTGAAAAAGTCAAACACTTGTAACTTTATTTTTTTGAATTTGATTTTTTGCATTTCAGAAAAATATCCGGTTCTCGAACTATTTAAAAATCTGAAATATAACTCGTGTTCGCCTAAAGTTAAATTGGAAATAGGTATTGAAATTCCCCAACCAGCATATTTAAAATCTGGATTATCGAAATGATCAGCAAGGTCGGTGCGCTCATATATAAACTGCGATAGATATGCTTTTCCATCTAGAGAAACAATAACTCCACCAATTGGCTTTTGCTTAGATTCATCTATAGCCCAGCCTTTTATGGTTAATGATTTTTCATCTGAAACCTCTATAAATTCGTTTGATTTTATTTCATTAATTATATCAATAGAAAATTTTGTATGTGTTGAATCGGTTTTCAGTTCTGCTATCTTTATTGGTTTGTATCTTTGTAAGTGATCAATCTTAAAAATTGGTCCAGTTATTGAAAACTTGGTTTTATCCTCTGATAAAACAACCAATTTAACAACTTGCAGACCATCTTTTATAAAGCATGCGGGTATCATTATTTGCCAATCCACTTTTGTAGTCTTGGTTATTGGCTTCTCTCCAATACCAGGTTCTCTACAATTGGTTTTAAATAATTTATTGCCAATTTGGATGTAAATAGCAGATTTTTCACCTAAATTAGCTGATGGGCTTACACTTCCCTTTATTTTAACCCATGGAGTTGTAATCAGCATAGGTTGCTTTATAGAATTGGTATTTAATTCATTTACCGATTGTAATGAATATATTGGACTTCCCGGTAATTTTTGCAGTTTTTTTAAATCAATAGGTAATTGGTAACTATGCTCTATTGATGTAGCATCTAAAAATTCTTCATACCATTGTTTATGTAATTTAATAATATCATTCACATTTTCTTTTCTTACTAATTGGCCAAAATCATTAGGGATTACCTTATAAGGAATATTGAATATTTTGGCAATTATAAGATTTCCAACTTTTTCACGAAAATGCGATGATTCGTAGAAATTCAAATTGTTGATGGCTACTGAATTCAGACCACTAAAATCATAATAATCTGTAACTTTAGAAAGTAATTTCAGGGCTTCAAGGTAATCATCCAAGTCTAAATTTAAATAAGTTGTTGATTGTGTTGGGTTTGTATAGAAAATAAGATTGATATGGTTGGTTTTTGCAATTTGAACTATTTTTTCGATTTGTTTGATGTTTTTGCCTATTTCAGGATTGGGGGTATAAAAGGAGTGAGGAATAAATAAATTCACATTTGAAAGGTGTTGTAACGGTAAAGCTTCAATAATTGAGTCATGTTTTTTGTTTGTGATTATTCCATTTTCCAAAAGAGTTGATCTGTCAATAGTGCTCTTCATTAAAGCTAATTTCACAAATTCCAAATCAGGTATGTTTAAGAGATAAGCTTTGTAGAATAGAATCTTTTCAATTAGTGATACCGGGTATTTTTTTCTAAGTAAATCACTTTCTGCAATATCTGGATTTTCCAGCAGTGATGAATAATCAATTCCAATAAGCAGGTTCTTAATTTTTACTCCGTTTTGCAATAATTCCTGAATATCTTCATAATGTTGAGAAGGCATACCTCCTGAATAGGTCATGTTAAAATATCTATTATTTGGAATATTTTCTGGTGTAATAGAATTTGCCCTTGAAGATCCAAAAATAAACGAATCAAATTTATCGGGGTTCTCTTTCAAAAACTTCATTTTCATGTAACGTTTATTCGGTTCCATTGGAATGTTTTTAAACGCTTTAAAAAATATCCCGTAAGGATCAACCACCGTATTAAAGAATAAAATTGGTGTGCAAACCAAAAGAAAAGCAATTAATACTATTAAAAGGCTTTTATAAAATTTTGAAAACTCGCCCATGGTAGTAATTAAAATTGAAAATAAATAAATTGTTGATCGCTTTTAAATTGACCTAAATAGACAAATACAACTAACAATACAATGTAAATCGTCCAACGGGAATATTTGTGTAAGGTTTCTATCTGAAGTACATGCTGTTTTCTACGTTGTACCCATTCGATGGATATCAATAGAATAATCAATATTAACGGAATAGATTGCAACCAGGTTAGCAGAATTTCAGGTTTAAGCAACAGGTTGTGTACTATATTAGTAATAAAGTTGAGAAATCTTCTGATGCTATCAGAACGAAAAAAAATTAATGCAAAAACAACCAATGAAAAAGTAAGTATCATTTGAAAAAATTCTTTTATTGAAGGGAATTTTTGGTTAACAGCCACGATTTCAGAATATTTTCCTTTTCCTTTTGTTAACATTTGAGGGAGATAATAAAGCCCATTTAGTAAGCCCCAAATGATATATGTCCAGTTGGCACCATGCCAAAAACCACTTAGTACAAAGGTTGCTAAAATATTCCTTACCCGTTTGGTTTTAGAAACTTTACTTCCTCCCAAAGGAATAAATATATAGTCCCGGAACCAGGTTGAAAGTGAAATATGCCATCTTTGCCAAAATTCTCCAATATTTCTCGAAAAGAAAGGATAGGCAAAATTCCTCATCAGGCTAAATCCAAATAATCTTGCTGTACCAATTCCTATATCGGAGTAACCTGAGAAATCACAATAAATTTGAAAAGCAAATAAAATGGCACCAATAAGTAAGGTAATGCCTGGTGTTGAAGTATATGTAGGTGCATCGAAAATCAAATCTACCTGAACTGCTAGTGTATCAGCTATCACTACTTTTTTTATCAACCCCCAAAGTATTTGTCTGAGACCGTCTTTTGCTTTTTCACTATCAAAAAACCTTTTGCGTTCGAATTGTGGTAATAAATTTGAAGCCCTTTCGATGGGACCAGCGACCAATTGTGGAAAAAAACTGACAAATGCCAGAAAAGAGATTAAGTCTTTGGTCGTTGATATTTGCCGCTTATAAACATCAATCGCATAGCTCAGGGTTTGAAATGTATAAAAGCTAATTCCTACTGGAAGTATGATATTTAAAGAGCTTTTGTGAAAAGTCATTCCTACTTGAGCTCCTGCTTCAATAAATGAATCAACAAAAAAATTGTAATATTTAAAAAAACCAAGCAACCCTAGGTTTGCAACTAGACTGATACCCAACAATATGTTGCGATGTGTTTGTTTATCACTTTTTTGTAACAATAAACCAACGGTATAATCTACCATTGAACTAAAGAACAACAAGGATAAAAAACGCCAATCCCACCAGCCATAAAAAATATAGCTTACTACCAGCAGAAAAAAGTTTTGTAGTCTGATGGATTTATTGAAAACATACCAATAGAGAATGAAAACTGTTGGTAAGAATATAGCAAAAGTTAAAGAGTTGAAAATCATTTGAAAATGTTTGGTTTAGAATATGATTTCGTGATAATTACCAATATTTATTGCAATTTTTACATTACAAGTAAAGGTTTTAATATGAAATTTCAATTTTATGAATAATATACTTGCCGGAAACACATCCTGGGTCAATCCGAAAATTGCCAATTATACGCTGAAATGGTAATAAAAAAATTGTTTTTGTTCTACCAGCTTGCAAATGCTTTTGTATTTTATTAGAATCTTTATAATGCTCGAAAATTCCTGTTTTAAAAAAAAGCTGTAAAGTGGTAGCAACAGGTGTTGTGATGTCTATTTTTATAGCTTTAATATATTTTATCTGGCGAAATTTGGGTAGGATAAAATATGGATCAGTGCCAAGGGAAGTTATACATAGGCCAGATTCTGAAATTTTTACTTCAGCAATTTGATTATTGAATTTGATTTTTTTCAACAGATTCTCCAAATTTATTTCTGTAAAAACATAATTGTTTTCTTCAATAGAAGTGGCAGCAATATCAATCTTTTTTTTAGAGTTAAATGCATTAATTTGGTCTATTTGCTTTTGCATATTTATAAGCATATCCATAAAAACAGGAACAATCTTCTCTACAGTTAGCTTTTCAATAGGTACCCATTCTTCTTCAGGATCAGGCAACTTTTCTCTGAAAAACGATTCTCGTGACTCTCCAAAGAAAATGCTCCCTATTTCATTATTTGAAGACTCATATTTTTTTATAAGTTCCTGACGTTCTGCAGGTGATAACAAACCATACGTTTGAAACGGATCCTGTTTCTTATAATTTTCAGGCAATACTTTTGTACAAAAATCTAATAACCTATTATCATTAATATCATGATTTTGCTTGGTGCACAATTTAAGTATTTCTAAAATTTCCCGGTTGAATCCCACATTTTTGTTGAGGTTAGTGGGTGGAGGTTCAATAAATCCTGTTTTGTAATTTATTCCTATTATTTTTATAAAATCCAGAACAACATCATCACCTATCACGTTTTTTTCAAAGGGGCGGACAATAAAATCACCTGGCTGGAAAAATTGCAGCCAATGCATTATTGGTATCTTCCAATCCATGTTGTATTTTTTTGAAAAATCCTGTATGGAATTGTATTCATTAAATTTATGTCCCCACTGCTTCCAGGCACTTTCAACCCAGTAATCCTGTCTTCTTAAATATAGTACTATTTTAAAATCACACTCCAATGTTTCAATAATCTGATTTAGCAATTTTGGCCACCATAAACCCCAGCCAAAACCTTCATTGCTTATTATCAGTTTTGTAATTTTATTTTGTTCACAATAGTTTATACAATTTTTAAAAGCTTCAATGCAACCTGGGTAATCATTTTTTAGTTGAGCGTTTATAAACAACTCTTCGTGGTTGTGCTGATTGCCCTTCCCAAAATCTGAACCAGTGAAATTAGGATATAAAACCTGATGATTATTAATCAGGTTTTCCCTGTTATAGTTTAAAAATGATTGGATGGCACTTGAGCCTGTTTTCGGTTGCCCGATATGGATAAATATTTTGATTTTCATTGAGAACTAAAAATTAGAATTAAACTAAATCACTTTACGAATCCAAATACTTCCTCCGCTATTCTTGAAACAGTAGGGCATTTTCGAGAAATATTCCTTGTGATTTTTATGAATAAAATCGGGGAAAAGCATGATTTCGAAATTATTATTAAACATCAAAAATGATCTTATGAAATAAACTTCATTCCAGCTTCTTCCTTCGAAAACCCAATTTTGAGGATATTCAAAAGGGTAAAATATATCATGAAAATGTATAATAACTCCTTTGTTTAATGATGGTAAAATATTTAATATAAGATAATTAACATCACTTCTGGTTTTAACAACATGTGAGCTATCTATAAACAAAATATCATCTTTTTTAAGCTTTTTAAAAAAAGAAAGATTGATTTGTTGAAGATTTTTTTCAATAATTAGAACTTTCCCTTTATCTTTATCAGATAAAAGGGAAAATAATAAGTCAGCATAAGGTTCAATAAACGTTACGTCAACATCTGTTCGCTTTAATTGATCTATTGTGTCAAGTATTAGCGCCGATGAAAACCCAGATCCTACTTCAATTATTTTGGATGGACAAAAATGCCTGATAAATGAATATAAAATTATACCGTCTGAGAATGAAAAAGCTGGGTTTTGGAAATAATATCGGTAACTATTAACCTTTTTCTCCTGAAATGGGATTTCCTTGTAAAATTTTGAAAATTCATTTATTAACTGAAATTGATAATTAATGTTTAGCTCTATTCCTGGTAATTCCATGACACTTTTTTCATCCCATATTTCTTGTTCTCTTTCCTTTATTTCTTCAATGTTAACAACAGGCGAGTAAAAATGACCTGCTGGATAGCACATGTGTCGTTCATTTTCGTTTGGTTTGCGTCCTTCAAATCTTCCAAATAAATGATAATGTTTTAAGGATGGCATTCCTGAAGCTTCTACATCAGGATTGTTTGCTAAATAGTACTCTTCATCGAAAAATAATTTATTATTTACCTTATCATATTCTCTTATTAATCTAATCCATCTGCGAATGAAGCCATTACTACCTAATGATAAAAAAAACAATAACTTAGTAAAAATAATTGAGATGTTATTGTTTTGATTTTTTTTCATGTTTTTTGTAATTATTATTTAATTATTATTGTCTGGATTGTTTATGTAAAAAAGCAATCAAATTATGAGACCAAAGAATCAATTGATAGTAGAATATGATTATTTATAATCACTTTAGTATTTATAAAATTACAAAAGTGTTTTTTTGCTACATCATAATCATAATATTATGGTTTAATTGCTTTTAATTGCAAATAATATGTTTGACCCATCAACATTAAATGTATTTTTAAAGCATAGATAAAACATAAAGGCTATTTATTTAATTACAACTTCCAAATTTTCCTTGGTGATAACTATATTTAAGGCTGAGAAGTATCCTTTTATTTTAAAATTTTATATAGAAACTAAAGGTTCAACTAATGAAAAAAAAATTAAATTGCTATTGGCCGGGCAATCACATCTTCTAATGCCACGGTTTGAAATAAATCCTTGTATTTTTGCAACATAACCTCTTCACGAAATAAAATTCCAACAGCTTTATTTGCTTTTTCTCCTAGCGCTTTGGACTCGTTTGGATGATCGAGCAGATACCCGATTTTATCAACCAATTGGTGGATATCGCCCGGTTTGTAAAATAAAGCTGTTTCGCCATCTGCCAATTGCTCAGAAATTCCAAATACAGGTGTTGTTACTATTGGAAGTGAGGATGCCATTGCTTCAAGAATTACTAATGGAAATGATTCATTGTATGAACAACATACAAAAATATCAGAGGCACTATAATAATCCATGATATTTTCCTGATTATCCAGAACCATAATATCCTCCATCTGATTAATCTCATCAATTACCTGATGGTAATATTCATCATTGGTATTTTTGCCAATAATTGTGAAAAACAGGTCATCTCGCGATTCTAATAAAATCTTTGCAGCTTTTACAAAATCAATTTGTCCCTTTCTTTCGCAAACTGTTCCAATAATAGTTACAATAGTTTTTGTTGGCAAATTAAGTTTCTCGCATAACTGAATTTTATTTTTGGGGAATTCAGTTTTCACATCAATTCCATTGTAAATAAAATCCATATTTGCAAAATGATTGTACTTTTCAAACAACTTCATGCTTGATTTACTGACGAAAAGATTGCGGTTTGGTTTTAGAATAGTTGTTGAAATCCATGGCATTAGGTTGTTAAAAACAGGATGCTTATTGTAATATTCAAATAAGTCAATACTTTCGTGAATCCCCCAAATGGAAGGGATTTCTGCAAAGTAGGAAGCATCGATAGCCCAAAAGTTATCCAGTGTATTTGCATAAACTAAATCAACTTTGTTCTTAGTCAATTGATTACTAATTCGTTCAACTAATACAGAATAACTTTCCTTGTTAAGCGAAGAATAAATCTCCATAGTTTTAACTGCAATACCTTCATTCTCAAATAATTTTCTCAAAGGACCATCTTCAATACTAATGATTTCAATAGACACAAAGCCTGTTGCTTTAAAATACTTTGCTACTTTAAACATAATCAATGGTGCTCCTTCAAAATTAAGGTTATGCGTAAAAAATGCCATTTTTAATTGCCTGCTTTCTTTATTAAAGAAACGCAACCTGTTATTTCTGTTTATTTCAGTACTAAAAAATTCCTCTTTGTGTTGATTGATGTTATAGTAGGAATCGGTAAATTTTTCATGCTTTACTATAAGATTGAGGTCATCCGTTAAATAACTGAGTGGCTTTTCTGAACTCTTTCTTGAGGCACCTTCATGGTGTAGGATAATTGCATATGGATTATACACTATCCTTTTTCCTCTATTCAAAATCCTTAAACACAAATCAACATCGTTAGATGAAATTTTAAAATTGAGCTCATCAAAACCTCCTGCTAAAAAAAACTCGTTTTTACTTATCATCAGGCAGGCAGCAGTAACTGCAGAATAGTTACGTGCACATATGTCGAAATTAAAATAAACATTTCCATGGCTACCAGTAAAAGGATGATGTGCTGGTTTTGGATCCATAGTTACAATTACTCCTGCATGCTGAATTCTTCTGTCAGGAAATAATGCTTTTACACCTACAATTCCTACTCCGGGCATTTTACAGTATATCAACATTTGTTCTATCCAATCTTCGGAAATAATTTCTGTATCAGAGTTTAAAAAAATAAGGAAATCACCTGTTGCATTTTTAACAGCCAGATTGTTAATTCTGGAATAGTTGAATTCATTGTTTATTCGTTTATTTGTAATCACTTTAATGTCCATATCTGCCATTTTGCCCAAAAAGTCAATGGTTTCCAAGTCATCACTTTCATCATCAGCTATAATGATTTCATAATTTTTATAGGATGATTTTTTGATGGAATCAATACATTTCTGAGCCAGTATATGACCATTACGTATGGGAATAATAATTGAAACAAAATCATTAAAGGCTATTGAAGGATTTAAATTATAAATACCAATTTTGCTTTCTATTGCAAATTGGGGTAAAGAAACTTTTACCCAATTAATTCCGATATTTATAAGATGATTTTGAATTGCCACCATACCTGCATTCACACTTCCTTCTTTTTTTGAAAGTTGCGTGGAGTGATTTCTCCAATGGTACAAAATAAGCGGAAGATGATCAATACTTTTTGAAAAGTGAGTAGCACGTAAAAAGTAGTCATAGTCCTGGCTACCATTCAAGTCAGAATTAAACCAACCTGTTTTTGAAATTATTTCCTTGTTGTATACGATGAGGTGCCTCAAGTAACAAAATGATAATGCTAACTCAGGCGACCAGTCTGGTTTAAATGCTGGAAAAGAAGCAATTCCATTGTGATCGATGGTTCCATCATCAGTGTATAAGATGTCCGATTTTCTTTTTTGTAAAAAATTGGCAACTTGCAACAAAGCATCTTTTTCCATGATATCATCATGATCCATGAAAACAATATAATCACCGGTAGAAAGGCGAATGCCCTCGTTTGAAGCATTTGACACTCCTAAGTTTTTAGGAAGTCTTTTGTGCTTAACCTTTGGATTTCCGCTGAAAAGGGTTAACAGTTTCTCAATTTCGGGCTCTGAATGATCATCTATTATGATTAATTCCCAATGTTCATAAATTTGGCTTAAAACAGAATTTAATGATTTGTTCAAATATTCTTTTTCAGGATTATAAACCGGGATGATGATGCTGAACTTAGGTAAAAACGAAAAATCTTGTTGCTGCTCAAGCAAAAATCTGATCATTTTGGCTGATAAGCTGTTCCTGTGAAGGTACTTATGATAATCATCAGGAAATAAGTTTGTTTCTGATTTTAATTTAATGGTTTCAACTATATCTGTCTCAGGAAATTGGATAGACTTAAATGGAGTTTCTTCAATTATGTCGGGGCTGATTTGCAATCGGAATTCAGCTTTTCCATGTAAAATGAAATGAAGCAATGGGTTCATCCCTGATTCAAGAACATCTTTATATTTATCAAGGTAAAATGAACTGCTGAATAATTTACTTGGGTTTCGTCTTTCAAATCCACCATAATTCAAATAATGTGTTATGGCTTTCATTCCAGAAAGTTTCACATCAGGGTTGGTCTCTAAATAATAATTTTCATCAAAAAGCCCACTTTGTGCGATTTCAGTTTCATACGATTGGCTTTCCGCCTCAGAGATTTTATCTTTAGCAGGGGTTTGCAGGCTGGGTTTTTGAATTTCAATCTTTTTAATTGTTTCTTTCAATTCACGAACCTCATCCAATAACTTTTGCTTTTCATCTGACTCCTGTTTTAATTCCAAAAAGGTGTTTTGCAAGATTTCTTCTTTTAATACCAAAGCATGTTCGAAAACTTCTTTGCCCAATTTCAAATATTCAAGTTCAATCCTCATTTCATCAAACTCTAGAATGCCAATTGCTTTCAAATCAATAAAAATCTGAGATTCATTTGTAACAAATAAGTAAACCTGATTTTCGACAGATTTGGCATTACTGCTGATTTCAAAATTAACATTAACAGTTTTACTGGATAATAAGAATTGGATGGTATTGATTTTAACAAGATTGTAGTCGTTAAGCGGATCAAACCTCAACTGAGTAACCTTTTTTGGGCAATTAAGTTTGAATTCCAACAGCTTGCTGTGCTTAAAAACCACCAGTCGCAAGGAGTTATTTTCATTATAATCAGTTGCCTTTTCTCTAAAATAAAGCTGCGCATAATGCTGCGAATTCAGGTTTTTTGTAACATTCAACTGCCAGTCCCAAAAAAATGTAATCATCCCCCAATTGATCTTTATAGGCTTTTCGATTGGATGGTTTAAAACACCGCTAAATTGTTGAGCTCTTTTTTCCAGAGCATCATACAACTTGATAATATCTGGAAAATACAATCCTAATAACTCCGGAATTTCTGATTGTGAGGCACGAACGTTGAAAATATCTTTGTCGATTATCTGAACTTTCGGCATCGAAAGTTGAATTCCAAATTTTTGATAAAATCCGGAGATCAATACTGAAGGATTTTCAACAATCTGGCTTATATTTATGAGTAGGCAGCGATCAGCGTTATTTTCGTAAAACGTTAATATATTGCGGTTATAGTGTTTCCATAATTCAGCGGCAATTTCGGGGTTTTCCCAGATTACCTCATCGGTACCTCTGCGATAGAGCGATTCGATGACTTCCCACGGAGCACGGTAGATAATCACAAAACAAGCATCGGGAAGTAACGAATTCCAAAAGTCAAGAAACAAGGTAGTTCTGGGGTCTTTCCAACCCCAAACCGGGTTTTTTGACTTGGTTTTAATCAGATCCATTGCCCTGTGACGCAGGTTTTCACTTACAGGAATCTGTGAAATAAGTGTTAACCCATTTATTTCAATTCCTTGTGAAAGCAATACTTTTTGATGAAAATCAACAATTTCCAGATCTTCAAAATGGCCTTTTTCGTTTCCAGTTCCTTTGTCCACAAGGTGTTCTCCCATATTTACCCCACCAGCTTGTAAAATAGAGGCGGTTAATGATGTTCCCGAACGATGCATTCCAACAACAATTATGGGTGCTGATTTACGTGGAAACTGAGAATTTTTGTCTTTTATCATCATTTTCTTATTTGGCATGGTTACAATTATTCCAAACGAATTTATCCCCTAAAAGTTCGGCTAGTTTTTTACCGTCCCCTATGAAATTGGCGGCAAGTCTTTCTCTTATTTCTGTGTCTAAAGTGGGGTAGGCATTGGTATTTTGCGGAATAAGATTATCAGGCATAATTTTGCGGATTCCCAAAAACCGATACAGTTCAACCAGTTCGTTTTCAGGATTTTCGAAAAAATTTTCGCTTTTAATAAAATACATTTGCTTAAGACGATAATATCGGAGCCACCTTGAAATTTGCTGAAAGTACATTCCCCTTGCGACGTATGTAAAACTTCTGTATGGCTTGCTTTGCGTTATTTGGTTGTTGATTAATTTTTGCTCTTCATCAGATGTTCTTTCAGGCTCTTTTGCGATTGCTTCTTCAAATGAATTAAGAGGTTCTGTTTTATACTTCTTTTCATGCCAGAAATGCGAGTAAGCTCTGTCAACAGGATTTCTCAACATCACTATTAATTTTACTTTGGGTAGATGTTTAGCCACTCTAGCTGGCACCAGCGGATGAAACAAATAATAAGGAGAGGCTTCACCTGTTAGCTTTCTTTCAAAAATGGGTTTTTGAGGGAATTGATTTTTATACCAGTTCCACCCCATCGAATAATCGAGTGAAAAAAACTGGATCTCTTTCTGTAAAGGTAAAATCAGATCAGGATGCTGCCTCAAATAATGGAACAACGATGATGTACCGCACTTTTGTGCGCCTATAATCAGGAAATCTGGTTTTGGCATATAGCTTTGGATTAAATTAATGAAGTTGCGCCACTGTTAGGTATTCCATCGAGTGGTAATATCGGAATGTTGCTTTTATTCCTTTAAACATTTGAATGATTACAAAATTTTAAAAACATCAAATATTTTATTAAAAATAACAATTAACGCTAATTTCACTTTTGCAAAAAGGTAATGTAATCATTAAATCTTGGTACCCCAATTTTTTCCTTTTCATTCCAATACTGTAATTGGTCAATAATTGCAAGTCCATTTTTTAATGCCAGATTCCTGACCATTTTTTTTGAAATGTTCGACCGCCATCCATCGGTATCATTGGTTCGGCACATCGAAATTGTTCTGTAAAACCGATTTCCAGGATTGCCAAAATGTCGCATAAATCCGAGCCAACGGAAGAAATGATTCCTGCCGGAGTGGTGGATTACTGCTCGTCCTCCGGGCTTAAGTACCCTAAAAATCTCCCGCATGTATGAATTAATCACATATTTTTCGATGTGTACAAAGGTGTCGAAGGACCAGATGAAATCAACCGAAGCATCTTTTACACCTTCCAAAGTTTTGCCATCGTTAATCACAAAAATAGTATTTGACCGGTTAACAAATAGGTTCCTGCAAAAATCGATACAATTCGGACTTAAATCTACCAGAATTAAAGTTGTAGCAGATTTTGCAAGAAAAACCGACCATCGCCCATGACCAGCACCAATTTCAAGAACAGTGTCATTTTTCCGGATATTTGAATGAATCAGATTTTGATACAACGATTGCTTCCAATATTCATAATCTAGTTTGCATTTAATGGCCTGGCCATCCCATTCGTCGCCATTTTTTTCCCAGTCATGCTTTTCGTTCCAGATTTCTTTGTTGATATTTATTGAATTTTTCATTCAATTTCCGAATTAATTAAGATGATTTTGTTTTTGTAAAATAATTCAGAATTTGTTTTAGCAAGGCCAATCTACTCATTCCATTGAAAGGATTTTTAAGTCTGGTTTTCAGTGCCATGTTTTCATCTGACAAAGTGGAAATATTTTTTTTTGCATTTTCGATATGGTTGCGCAGGATAACAATTTCATTGCCTAAACTTTCGGCAATTACTTCTATTTGCATTCGGCTAAATGTAAGCGTTTCAGGAATCGGATCAGGTTTCCGGATATCGCATTGATAGCGGTGCTTTTCGGGGATTTGTAAATTAACCCGCTCGATTGTTTCTCTAAGAACTAACCAGATAGACTCCTGAACTTCTATAGGAGGCAGGAGTTTTTTCGGTATGATGTCCGGTAATCTTTCGCATAAAGGATCTGAGAAAAACCGACCTGATGGACCAAGTATTTTATTTAGCGAAAGTTGAAAGAAATGTTCCGACCATGTTAATGAGCGGTTTATATGATCAACAGGCTGAAAAGAAAATACATCAACCGGTAGATCAAGCCATCCGGCAACTTCGTCAATCAATCTGTCGGAGCAAATACTGTAATTTCTAATGGTGAGTGTAACGTTTTTACATTTTTTCAGTCGGTTTAGCAAATGCTCAACTTGAAATATTATATCCCACCCAATTTCAGGATGCTCATGCAAATTGTTCAATGAAATATCATGAACACCTCTTCGTTTGACACGCTGTTGCATGACTGAAACTGCTCTTTCAATTGGGTTTCGAATAAAAAATAGCAACTGGATGGTGTCAAAACCATATTTTGCCGCAACTTCTTCAAGATAATCTATTGCATTAGATTTGGTGAAAAACTTAAAGATACTTTCGCTGGTGAATAATAATGCTTCTCCTAACTTTAATTGGTTTTTTGCCAGTTGACTTTCAAAATGTTCTTTAGATTCGAATAGATTAACTGCATTGCCCGAAGTGATGGCGTTGGGATTGTCATTCAGCCAATCTTCGCCATAAGCGTAAATGATGCCATGTTTTGCCAAAGATTCACGGTTCAACCTCAAACAAGCTTGAATCCAGCTTGTTCCGGTTTTTCCGTGGCCGATATGTAAGAAAAGTGTAGCCATTTTAAGTATTAGATTTTTTAAATAATTCCGAAGACCTATAAAGTTTTATTGCTTGGGATAAGATGAATTTCAATATCCTGAATCGTTGAGTGTAAGAAAGTAATGTATTTTGCTTATTTATTGTTCGCCAAAGTTCTAAAATAATAGTCTTTCGATGATTTAAAGGTAAATGCAATATGTTTTTTTTAAGCCAATCAAGCGTTTGCTGGCTCCAAATATCAGCATTAGGTTTCAAATCCTCATCCAAAAAACGATAATCCTGAAGCGCAAACTCACTACAAAGCCAATTTACATCTTCCGACAAAGTATCCCAAACTTTTTTGCTCATGTCGCGAGATAGCATAAATTTCTGCCCCGGCATTTCCAATAAAAGCTTCATCACCTCAAATTTCTTTTGTAGTTGCGGAAGGTAATCGGAAGTATGATTGCAGTTGCGATTTATGGCATTTAGCAATACAAAAGTTTCGTAGTTAGTTGCAGGATTTTCGTGCAGAAGAACAGGTTTTATTTTGTCCGGTAAATATTTATCAATAAGAGCCAATAATGCTCCCGCCGGGCCAAAAGGGTGGCAGATGGCATCTTCATACCTCACTACAGTAATGTGCTCCTGTCCTATAACTTCGGATAAAACTGTAATCAGATTTCGGTATAAATGTGTTTGTTGAAGTTTACGCTCAATAACTTTTTTTTCCTGTAATATAGAGTTATAAACTTTGGCCAATAACGAACTTCGAAATCGTGAAACAGGATGGCGGCACATCAAAACCACCCGGATATTTACTTCCGGATGAGTAATTTTTGTTAACCAGACTTTCAGATTTCTGAGTTCATCTATGTCAAAAAGTGAAATATCTTCCCCTGAGATAATCAGCGTTTCACCAATAAAGTCGGCTATTTGCGCTTCAATTTGCCGTTGATATTCTTGATGAAGTTCTTGGATTGCCTCCCTGTTTGTAATGCCAAAATTAACGTTAATGTGGTATTTTTCAGGTTCCTTACAAAAAAGGCTGTAAATGGGTATCGAATGGTTGCTGATAAGGTTGTCGCCTGCTATAAAAGCAGGATATAAAATACCGTTATCAGATAATTTTGCCCGTTCTAAGTAAAGGGTATTTTGAATGGTGGTAGAGGCGGTTTTGTGAACGCCGATATGCAGAAAGATATTTTTGATCATTAAAAATAGATGGGTTGGTGGGATTTAGTTGTGAAATATTTTAAGTTCATAGGTAGTTTGCTTTAATGTTAGTTCTTAAAAAAAAGGTAGCAAAATTCGATACAAGTCGAGTTTAAATCTACCAGATTTGATTTTCAAGCAGATTTTGCATAAAAAACGACCATTGTCCATGTCATGCATCAATTTCGAGAAAAGTGTCCTTTTTCTGGATATTTGAAGTAATCAGATTTTGAACCAACGTATGCGTCCATTATTCATAATATACTATGCATTTTCGTGTTTATCCATACCATTCCTCGTCATTTTTCTCCAAGTCATATTTTTCATCCCTTAGGATTTTATTAATGTCTTTTGAATTTTCATACGATTATTGTAAGTTTTTTTTTTAGAGAATCTATTTTTCCGCACTTTTTCAAAACATGGTCAATTCCGTTTTTGGCGAGGAAATCAACATAATTTGTAAAGAGTTGGGGATAGATTTGGTTGTATTTTGAATAGTCAGCCTTCTTGTAAAGTTGTTTCAGGTTTTTAAACATCTTTACCTCCGATATATTTATAGATGGTAGTTTTAAAAATTCAGCAAGCTCAATTGTCCTTGAATCGTGAGTGACCCACAAAGCCGGAATTCGTTGTTGCAATGCCATCATATTTCCATGAAACCTCATCCCAAAAGCGAAATCAATGTTGCTTAAAGCATTTTGCCAGGCATTAATTTCATAAAATACCTGTATCCTGTAATTAATGAAATCAATGACCTTTTTGGTTTTAAATTTTGATTTTGAATATATTAGCTCAAAATAACTACTATTTGCAAAGTTCGTTATTTCGTCATCTTTCAAGCACAAGGTTGCGTTATGATGTTGAGCCATTAAGTCGCTACCCTCTTTAAGTGCTAAATCGAAAAGATGTATCGAATCATGGTGATCGTTTAAATAATAGGCACTTCTGAATTTTTCAGGCAGTTTTTTTTTGTCAATTTTAAAATCTATGTCACAATTCAAAAAGTTACTTGGACAGCCAATAACATCTACATTTTTTATTCCCAAACTATTAAGCAATTCTGCAGTATAAAATCCTCTTACTCCGATTGTTGTTGATTTGGTTGATAGTATTTGCAGAAATCTCAATAAATCCGGTGTAATCTTAACCTTGTCGGACAGCGAGGCTGCCTGAGTGCCCAAACCAATGCAAATAACCGGAATTTTAATTTTTTCTAACAGCTTTATCTGTGCCTGAACTGAAAACATTTCGCGAATGTAATTGGCGGCTGGAATAATTAATGCATCATATTTCTCGTTCACCATTTGAGGATTAAAATCCTCACGAAATTCAATTTCATCATGAAGGTTACCAAGGTGATTTTGAACAGCATGACCAATGATCAAATTTCCGGAATTGGCATTCCGGGCAATAAACTTTGCCTTGCTATCACCCTTGATAGCTTTATTAAAAGAAACAGCTCCCCACAATAGGTAGTTTTTCATTTACCAACTTTTAAAGTATTCTAAATTCAACCAATAAATGCAACTTTTAGGAAGGTATCATGTAGTGAATATTTCTATAATTAATATGCTATGTTTCAATACCTGGCTTGTTTATTCCACTCATCACCATATCTTACCCTATATTGACCATGTTTCAATTCCTTTTGTTGTTGTTCTTTGAAAAAGATTAAGTTGATAGGCTGAATTTAATTATTAGATAACCGTACTTAATATTAATTGCAATTTGCAGCAAAAGAAAGGTTTTCTAAGGATTTTATGCAATATGATGTTTTTAAGTAAAATTGCATCATTAAATCCCATTCGGACTTTAACTAACAATTTGACGATAGCGAATTGTGTTTTCTATTGCATTAGTAAAGTTTCCTGCTTATAGTAAAAAGCCTGTTCAGCATTAACTCCCCGATTTTTTTTGCTGAAAACTGCTCATTTATGGTTTTATATGCTTGTTCTCCAATTTTTTTTACCAACGGTTTGTCCAGTGAAATTGATTTCATTTTTGCCGATGCCTCCTCCAAATCCGGTGATGCCCAATATTGATGTTTCTCATAAGGACCTAAATCCTTGCCGATTTGATTGAGGGTGAATGATATTGGGATGCAATTATCTGAAGTCATATACTCAGTATTCCCTGACCAATTTGTTAGCATTGCAACTTTTCCGCGAGCCATAGCCTCAGCTGGCCCTAGCCCAAATCCTTCAGAGCGATGCAGAGATAGAAAGCAATCAATTGATGCGAGTAAGCAGTTTGTTTCCTGTCGGGTAAGATGTTTCTTGATGACAAGGATGTTTTTATAATCACCGATGGATTTGTTTAACTCTTTCAACGTTAAAGCATCAGGATTGTTTACTTTGATGGCAAGCAATACACTTGAATCGTCAGCTTTAAATGCATTTTTAAATGCATGAATAGAACCAAAAGGATTTTTCCTTTCAATAATACTATGAACATCAAACATACTAAGGAAAACAAAGGCATTTTCAGGAATATTGAAAGAAGCACGGTTTGAAAGACTTTTTACTTCTCTGATATTTACTGCATTAATAACATGAGGGATGGTAATTACAGGTACAGGTGATAATAAGGAAACTGCTTTGTTTACAAAAGACGAAGGAACCCAGATTTCATCAACCAAATTAAAGGAATTTTTCCATTTTTCAGGAAATTTAGATAATTCCCAAGCCCAGAAACCAATTGTATATTTTTTTTCAAAAAAATCTTTGCCAAGGTTTTTTATTACAAAAGGAGTAAAATCTGCATTGATTTGCAAAATGTTGAAGTCGAAAACTGCTTTTGTCATTTCTCTATACTGCATTGTCAAATCGTTCATTTTCGATGGGTTGCCTTTTTCAAAATTGAAAACTCCAAAAGGGATATTTGCTGCTTTAAGTGCTTTGGCATTGCCACGTGCAGCTTCTCCAATGCCCATTTCAGCACGTATATAGGATATAATGTTTACACCAAAATTAGGTTGTTGGAGTATTTTTGGAACAAATTGAACAGACTCTTTTTCTTTTTGTAGTTTGGTTTTTCTTCCTGCATAAAAATCATAGTTGTTATTGGGCGAAAAGTAATTACTGCTGTGCTTGACGGAACAATCTTCTTTTTCGAGAGAAAGGTTTGGATTATAATAATAATCTCCTTCTTTAAAAAATTTGCCCCAACGTGCCCACATAGCTTTTTCATC
>CAIZXK010000739.1 GCA_903936865.1 uncultured Bacteroidales bacterium
GCGGCTTCTTCTCCGGCACCATCCACAGCACTGGTGGTTAATCCGCCAAGAGCCTTTTTAACTTCTGCAATTTTATCGAGCAAAACCTGTTTTTCTTCATCGCTCAGTACTTTGTTGCTTAGGTCGATACCCTCATTGGCTGCCAATCCCATCAGATCCGAAAGCGCTTTATGCATTTCCGTGAGGGCTTCGGTATCCAGTTTTATTTCATCGCCATTCAAATCGACTATATCGAATTCAATGGGTTTGCTTAGGGAAGTTCCCAGTTTTGCATTAAGCTGATTCTCCAGTTTTTTAAGGTGATCAATCTGCAGTTTTGTTTCTTCATCCTGCATTTGTTTTTCCAGTGCTTTTTTAGCCTGATCGAGTGTTTTTATTTTCTGCAATTGCTTTTCACTCAGTGTTGCTATCAGGAGTTCTTTTGCCTGTTCAAAAGAAGTAATGCTGTTCAGCTCTTCGGCATGTTTTATTTTCAGCTCATTAAGCTGATCATCGGCTGCTTTCTGCTGAATTTCAATTTCCTTCAGAAGCGATTTTGCATTTATTTCACCCAGCTTTTTCAGGTGTTCCGCTTTTATTCCGGCAAGGGCATCATGCTCCAGCTTCGTCATTTTCTTTTTATTGCCCACATATTTATCAAAGTTTGCTAACTCTTCCGTATAACGCAAATTTTCCTTTTCCAGTTCGCTCACTCCGGCGGCTTCTTTCATAAACTGAGAAGCTTTTAGTTTCTCTTCGGTTTGCTTTATCTGTTTGTCCATAAGATCACTCTGTAAGCTTGCAAGTTGTTCCCCAGCATATTTTCCCGATTTCAGCTGTTTGTCCAGAAACTTAATTTCCAATGCAAGCAGCTCGTCTTCAAGTTTTTCTTTGGAAGCAATTTCTCCTTTTGCAAACTGATTGTTCAGTATCCCTTTTTCTCTCAGGTATTCCAGGTCATTATTCAGGGAGTATTTTTTCTTATCGGTAGTTTCTGGAGTAAAAGTATATTCTTTGCTATCTTTGGGTTTTCCGGCTTTTACGTTGTTGCGTTTCTCCAAAATATCAATCTGAGCCTGAATATCCTTTTTGGTTTCTTTGGTTTCGGCTCTCGATTGAGCAGTTCTTAATTCAGCAATTTGTTCTTCAACGCTTAAGTCTTTTATTCGTTTGCCCATAAATGAAGCATAAAATGCATCCAGTTTTTCAAGTTCATCCTTTTCTTTATCTACAGCATTCATAATACTGCCAAATGCATCAGTTGCAGACACTTTTATCACATCACCCCAATCCTTTACATGTAAACCATATTTCACTTTAAGTACATTAAACTTTTCAAGTGTTTTCTCATATTCGTTATTTCTTCCAAAATCAATTAGATCTGACAGTTCACTGGAGAATAATCCGGCTGCAGCTTCTCCTTTGCTTTTTCGTGCAATTTCTACCAATCTTTCAAAATTCTCTTTTTGTTTATCAGCACTTTTCTCTAAAATACCTTGTATCGCTTTATCTTTTGATTTAAGAGCAATGGATTCCCTTAATGCTGTATTTGCGTCTAATTGTGCTCTCTTTATCTCAATTAACGATGCTTTTTCATCCAGTAATTTTGGCAGGTATTGTCCAAACACTTCATTTATTTTCTTGATTCCTTCCGCTCTTTCTGCAGTACCTTCCCCTGTTTTCTTCACAATATCAAAGAGGTTGTTCATTTCTCCCCTTTGTTTTACCAAGGAGGAAAACAGTTCGGAAGCTGCTTTGGCAGTTTCACTTATTCCATCCTTTAAGATAAGGAAAGCTCCGACTGCAACAGCCGCAACAGCAGTAAGTACACCCAGCGGACTCATCCCTACAGTAGTGTTGAATAATCGCATGGCAGCCGAAGCTCTGGTTATATTTCCGGTTAACAATGCTTTAGCGGCACTGAAAAGCAACGTGGCAGCAGTAGCTGATTTTTTAGCTAATTCACCGGCTTTAGTAGTTATCGTTGAAAAGATTGTTGTTCTGGAAGCCGCTTTATCGGCAACAATCTGAGCTTCTGTTGCAGTTGTGTTTAAAGCGTTTGCCTTTGCTGCTGCATTATCTGCTACAACCTTTGATTCTGTTGCTACAATTTTTAAACGGGCAGCACCAACAGCTGCCTTATCGGCTCCGGTTTGGGCTTCGGTAGCCATACGGTTCAATGTGAGAGATTCAACCAGGGGATATTGTGCAAAACGCTGAGCTTCAATAGCACGAATCGTTAATTTTTTGGAAGCGAGTGAAGCATTATCAGCCAAAGCCTGAGCATTCGTTGCCGTTGTAGTTAAAGCCGTTGCCACTGCAGTTGCTTCTGTAGCCGCAATGTTCGCTTTTATTGCTATCAGTTTCTGAGCTTGAGCGATGGAAGCTTTTTCTGTGAAAAATGCTTCTATTTTAGCAGCTGCAGTATAAGAAAGTATAGCTGCTGTAACGGTTAATAAAGCTCCGCTGTGTTTTATGGTAAAATCGGTCAGAACACTGACAGACTTTACAAAATAGCTGAATCCGGAAGTAGAAACACGAAGCACCGGCATTAATTTCTGACCTAATTCGATGGTCATATTCGATAATGCTTTACTGGCTTTGTCGAGTTTTGCCTGTGCCGTTTCGTTTTTAATATTAAATTCATTGGTAAGCGAAGTTCCCAATGCAAATTCCTTATTACTTAAGGCTTGTTGCTTTCTTATCAGATCGGTATTATTGGCTAAGACTCCCAGAACGGCAATGGCACGTTTACCTTCGAGTCCCAGATCGCCCATTCTTACGGTAAGTTCATCCATGCCACCTGAATTTCCTTTCAGCCCCTGCATAAGTCTTATAAAAGCTTCGTTACCGTCAGTTTTCAATAAGCTGGTGAATGTTTTCAAATCTATATTGGCTGCTTTTGCGAAAGCTGCTGTATGCTTATACATCCCACTGATTACTCCGGAGAAAACCGTACTGGAAACTTCTGAAGTCTGACCTAAATTGTCTAATGTGGCAGCCAATCCCAACACATTCTGTATGCTTATTCCCGCCTGTGGAGCAATACCGCCGACACGCTTGGTGAACTCTACCATATATTGCTCATTGGCTGTACTCGAAGCACCCAATGCGTTAATTGAACTACCTACTTTCAACAGAGAATCTTCAATACCGAATTTATCTTTAACCTTAAATATATCCACTAATTTCCCAATCTGGCGGATGGATTCTTCGGTATTTCCTCCCAAATCTTCTTTAAGTGCCACATTAATTTTATCGGCTGCTCTTATAAAACCCATTAAATCTTTTTCACCTCTGATACCCAGTTTACCGGCTATTCTTCCCAGATCCATCAGTTCCAGCTGCGAGGAACGGGTATTTAATTTCTTAAGTTCCTCGTTCATGGCATATACCTGCTCTTTAGCCAATCCGGTGGTTTTCATCACATCGCCCACTTTATCATCAAATTCTGCAAAAGTGGAGATGGCTTGTTTGCCGGAATACAGCAAACCGCCAATGGCAGCTCCAAAGGCGGCAAATAATGAAAAGTAACGGTTGAAATTATCGCCCATTTTGCCCAGCTTTTCCCAGGTGCCGGTAGTAGTTTTCAGGTCGTTGTTATGTTGTTGGATAATCGCTTTCAGGTTTTTAATTTCGTTAGTGGTTTTCACATATTCCTGCGATCCGATAGTCATCCTGGCTTGCTGAGACACAAGCTTATTCATTTCAGCTTTTATGGAAGCTATTTCATTTTTCACTTCCTTGCCGTTTATATAAAGGTTTATCCGCCTTGTGTAGGTATTTGCCATTTTTTTATTTTTGGCAAAGGAAAAGAGTAGGTAGGAAATGAGAAAGGACAAAGGGTTTTGGTTAATTTGAAAATATTTAGGGGGTTAATGAATTAAAAAAATCAAAAAAATCAAAATTAAATCAAAAATTATTATTTTTGTATCAAAGATTCCAAATGGAATAACTTTTTCTCACGCCATGAGATTGGGTAGCCTGTAGCTTAATTGTTACAGGCTTTTTAATTTATTTCATTCAGTAAATGTAAGATTTGAATCAAATTATCATCTTCTTTATTCCCTCTGTATTCTTCAATAAATAATACATTTTCTGTGGGAATGATATTTTGCGGAGTGTCATCAATTATTTTAATATTCTCTAATTCATATCCCTGAATTTTTGTTAAATCTTTAATATAAGATTCAACATTCATAAAACCATTCCATTTTGTAATTCTTTGGCAATTATTTCGGGTCCAGATAAACTTGAATTTTGACAAATCACCTGTAATTTTCTTCAGGATAAATTTTGCATAATCTGCCTTTGCAGATGTCCATATAGCAACATCATATTTCTTAAAGCAATTTTCCAAAAATTTATTCAAATATGGTCTCAGATAAACCCCTCTTTCTTTGAAATAGAAATTGGGTTCACGTTTCAAATCCTCATAAGTTGAGTGTAAAAGTGTTTCGTCTATATCTAAAATTAGCAGATTATTCATTTTTAATGATTTATTTAAAATAAGAAATTATAAATAAAGAACTATTACTCTAAAAAAAATATTCATTTTTATCACTTTCATCAGAATTACCTTCGTCTGAATCTAAATCAAAATACTCAATTTTATAATCTTCTCCTGCCAACATCTTGCGTGCTAATTCTTTCGTTTCCAATTTTATTTTTTCTCTACCTTCTCTCATTTCTTCTTCAGTTAGTATATGTAATGCCATTTCTTTTCCTCTTTATTTATAAATGATAAATATTTATTAAGTAATATTCAGCTTGTTAAACTTATCAATAATCTCAATAAACTCATCCGGTAATCTTTTTAATGTTTCCTCTAAAATATAATCTGGAATAATTTTGTAATATGCAGCAGCTATACCACCTGCCATACATGCAATGGTATCACTATCACCACCGATTGAAATTGCTAAACGAATACAACTTTCATAGTCTGAACTTTCCAGAAAAGCAACAATTGCTTGTGGTACAGAATCCTGACAGATTTCAGAAAAACGGTATCTTGGTCTTATTTCATCTAAGGTAAAATTAAGATCATAGTCAAATGTTATTCTGATATAATCTTTAATATCATTTTTTGGAGCACCGTTTTTTGCCAGAAATATGGCAGAAGCAATGGCCTGAGCTCCTTTTATACCCTCAGGATGATTGTGGGTTACTTCTGCACTTTTCTTTGCTTCTTCCAATACCTTTTCAAGAGTGGAAAATGCAAAGCCAACAGGACTAACCCGCATTCCGGAACCATTTCCAAAACTGTTATAGGGTTGAGGATTATTGCTCAGCAGCCATTTAAAAAAGTTACCACCATATCCACGTCTTGTATATTTTCTTCCGAATGCATGAATATTTTCTGAATAATCTTTTCCGTTTAAAATAGCATCAGCTACTGCCATCGTTAAAACAGTATCATCCGTAAAAGTTGTTTCTTCTGTAAACAACTCAAATTCTGTTGTTTTAATATTGTGAAACTCGAAAACAGAACCGATTACATCTCCTGCAATGGCTCCAATAATGCTGTGATTTGTCATATTGCTTCTATTTTTCATGATTTGTATTACGTCAAAATTAATCATTATTTACTTCTCTTTCTTGTTTAATCCGATTAAATTTACTTTTTATTTCTTCAATTTCCTTTTCAATCATTTCCTGACTATAATCATCAAGCATTTGTATGAAAAACAGATACATGCAATAACAAAATGCTTGTTTTAATTCTCCATTAATATCACCATTTAAAAGCAAATCAAGACTGTATTCCAGATATTGCCAGTATTGCATTACTGCCACATCATATTCATCAAGTTTATTGTCATATTCGGGATAAAATGTTTTAAAATAGCTGCATAATGAAACAAAAGCATACGTATTTTTTTTATCTTTTTCATTCCATAATTCAGGATGATTTCCTAAAAAACTACCTCCAAAATCATAAAAAACTGTTCTGTATCCTTTGCTGATTCCACAATTTTCACAGTATGCTTCTATCATTAAATACAGAACTCTTTTAGGATCAATTGCTTTCCCTTTATTAAGCTCATAAATAAACTCTTCAGTAAAATCTGTATATTCTTTCCTCGAAAAAATCAGATTAAAGACTGGCATCTCAAGAATTTCCTTTTTTGAAATTTGTTGCTTTTCCATGTTTTTATTTTTGTGTAAAATAACGAACTACTATTGCAGTGTATCTGCAATAGTAATTTATGGCTTTATGATGATACAATCTTCAATTGGTATTAATTTGTCTGTTATAAATTTATGGCTGATAATGGGATAAATGTTTTTTTCAAAAATATACATAGCATAACAGAATAAAGATTTTGTAGTTTCTGTTAATTCAGTATTTTCAAATAAATCAAAACATTCTTTAATAAACTTGATATTAGAAAAATATAATATACCGAGCTTATTGTTTGCTTTGCCCGAATAGAAAAACAATTCTTTATATTCATTATATAATCCATAATACATTCTTTCCTTTGAAATACTATTTTTAAATTTATGATTTTCAAGAATTAAAACTTGTAAGGAAAAATAAAACATCAACTTTTTGATGTAATCATTGTAATTAATTCTAATGCAAGCTTTCAAAAAAACATAAATGGCTCTTTCTCTATCTAATTCATTCCCCAGATTAATTTCCAGAACAAAAGCATTTAAATAGGAAACATATTTTTGTTTTGAAAAGATACACTTAAAAACAGGGATTTCCAGTATTTCTATTGCTGTAATATTTTTTGAGTTATCAATCTTAGGTATAATATCGTTTACTGATTCTGTAATTAGATTTTTATACTTTTCTCCTTTATGTTCTATTAAAGGTTGAATTTCTTTAACATAAATAAATATTCCGTAGCTGAATGCAGATTTTATGTTTTCTTTTAAATTCATGGTTTTTAATAATTCAAAACAGTATAAAACAAATGTATAATTTGCAAAATTTTGATTATCCGACTGTTCAATTATCTTATCGGAATAAAAACAAAGATTTTTAAATTCCTTATGATGCTCATTAAATAACCTTGCTCTTTCTTTAGGATTAGAATATTTATAATCTGCTAAAATAAATAGAGTTATATAAAAATTAAAAGCTGATTGTTTACTGAAATTTATTCCACAGTAATGAAAAACAGCATCTAAAAGTAAAATTATACGATCATCAACTACAATATTTTTGCCTTTTTGAACATCTGTTACAAAATCAGTTAGAAATTCTGTGTGCCTTTCATCTGAAAATAATTTATCAAAAACAGCAAGTTTCAGAATATCATTTTTTGAAATTTGTTTTGTTTCCATTAAATTCATTTTGTTTTTTTAATAATCATTCAATTATTATATCTTTCTTGTTTTCTACTTTTTCAATCAAATCAGACAGTTCTGTTTTAAGAGATGCAAATTCTTCATTTTGGATTTTTAAATCAACTATTTTCTTGTCTAAAATCTGCTGTTCAACTTTTAATTGTTCAAGAAATTCTTTTTTATATTTCTTGTCAAAAATTGCTGCAAGATTTTCATCCACATTGATTTCAATGCCACAATCGGGACATTTGATACTATTTATTTTTGCTTCCATATTGTTTTTTGTAATTATTGTTGCAAAAATAAAAAACCATATTGCAGTGTATTTGCAATGGGGGTAATAATAATTCAAAATTTCAATTATTTCAAAATTTCAATCATCCTCTTAATAAAATCATTTTCTTTTTTAACTAGTTCGTCAATATTATCATTTGTATTATTCTCAAATTCAGACAAATCAATACCATCAACTACAAATTTGCCCTCACCACCAAGCCATGATTCAGCATAGGTTTTTTCTTTAATCAATTTAGTATTTAGTGGATATAATAATCCTCCAGCAACTAAATTTTTATTTTTATTAAAATAACTCATATATGTATGAATCTGAAAAAAATCACTTCTGTCTAAATCTCCATAATTTCCATCTCCGCCACCAGTTTTCATGTTCATTCTTTTATATTTAGCTTCAAATACAGCCACTTCGTTTGTCCTATTATTAAATAATACAATGTCAGGGCGGATTTCTCTATTATAAAAAATTGGTTTATCATAAACAATAACAGGATACTGAGTTTCAACACGCCAATCAGTTTCTGATAATCCATTAGTTAAAAGGTTGGATAAATACAATTCCCAAAGTTCTGAAATATCTATTAAATATGCTGAATGTTGAGCTTGGCTTTTGCTATTATTTGGATCTAAATCCTGTAATTTAAGTAATAGTTTAGAATAACGTAAAACTTCTTTATAACTAGCATAAATTGGGTTTTCTAATGATTTGTGATTTAATGCTTTATCAATAAAAAAAGTATCAACCAATTTTCCCGTTTGTTGTTGCTTTAGAAAACTTCTTATACTACCCAATCTCCCTGTTATATCTTTACTAAATTCCTTTTCTAAAAATTCAATGGTACCGTAAATAATATTTGCAATTTCAGGGACAAAGAGTTGTTCTCGGGTAACACTCGAAATTTTTCCTTTAAATGGGTTATCAAATTTGATAAAATGATTAAAATCAATATTCCCGTGTATCTTCGCTTCGTGATATTCAACTTTTTTATACGCTTTTGGAAATCCTAATATAAATGCTTTTTCAAGTTTTTGAATAAAGAGATGTCCAAGTATATATTTTACCAGTCCAGATTTTGTATTTGTTGGGTTTGCATTGAATGTTGCATCTTGTATAAAGACATTATTTGCAACATCAAGCATTCGTTTTAGTAATACATCTGAAAAACGCGAAGTAATTTCGATATTAACATTTTTGATTGCAAAAAAACCAATAAAATTTCCAGTACGTGGAAGTTTTATAGTTTCATTATTTTCAATAGTTTGTTGAAATATTTCAAATACCAATTGCTCACTTTTATCTTCTTTTTTATCGCGAGCATTAAAATGAAGCAAAGTTTCTAGATTATTTATTAAAATATCTTTAAGCAACCATCTACTACATGGGAGTTTTTTAAAATATTCAGCATGAGATATTGACTTTTTGTCAAAACCTCCAAAATTCAGGTTATCTTCAAGCTTATTCAGCATTTTTTTAATTCTTTAGAGGATTCCAAGGTTTCAAAAACTCAATTCTAGCTAAGTTAATTTGACCTTCAATTTTTTGCTCATCAAAATAAGTTCTTAAGTATTCCTTTAGTAATTGACCAATGTAATAATCAAAAATGTTTTCCACACTATTTCTTGAAATTTTATTATTGTTAATATGGTTTTTGATATTTGAAAAATATGATGGACCTATTTGATAGTAATCAGGCAACTTAATATTATTCGTAATAAATTTATTCAAATAATCAATACTTTTCAAATAATTATCTTTTCCAGTAATACCGCTAATTTCACTCTCCAACCAATCCATATTAACATCAAAATACTCCCAAAGAAAGCGTCTTCTTAAAGCAAGATCAAAACTATCAATACTTTTATCCACATCATTCATTGTTCCAATTATATATAAGTTTTCAGGAATACATATTTTTTTAAATTTATCTGGAGAAATTTCCGAATATTGATGGTCAATTTCCTCACCTCTTTTATCAATACAAAATAAAACTTCTCCAAAAACCCTTGATAGGTCTGCTCTATTTATTTCATCAATTAATAAAAAAAATGGAGTTTTGATATTTTTATCGTCTTCTAAGTTAAAAGTATTAATTTTATTGCAATACTCAAGGAATGATCCCGCTATAAAATCAAAACTTATTTGTTCATTTTTTATAGGTTTAATACCACCTATAAAATCTTCATAAGTGTAAGATGGATGAAACTGTATAATCTTATAACGATCCTTATTGTTATCACATAAAAATTTTATTGAGTTTGTTGCTGCATAGGTCTTCCCTGTGCCCGGAGCTCCATAAAGTATTATATTATTTGAATAACTCATTAATTTTTTCATCTCATCTACATATGAAATATCCAAATTGTTATAGTTTTTAAATTTCAATGCATTTTCATATAATTCTTTAAAAATCTCATTTTGTTTGTCTTCTATATCTTTTTTTTCTATTTTTTCTATCAAATTGAAAAATTGATCAGTAAGATAATATAATGGAAGTTCTACATCTAAGACTTTAATTTCTTTTGCAATTAAATTTTTTATGTGTGTAATTTTTTTTAAATCGTTATTGCAATCTATAAAAAAATCGCTTCCTAAAATATATTCTATTCTCTCAATACAATTAATATCCGTTGAATTTAAATTTGGGAAAAAATTATCATTAATGTAATAAGAATAAAACAACTCTAATGCTGAGTTTTTCATTCCTTTCAAAGATTTTACTGTTTTTATAATTTCATTAAAATTTTCATTAATTTTAGCTTCATTAAATACTAATCCACTTTTTAAATTTTCACTTATAAACTGGGAATCTGTACTATATAATTTTTGAAATAAAGATTGGATGTCTTTAATTTTTATATTATGCTTATTTCGCAAGTTTGTAGCATTAGAACTTTGTTGTACAGCACTAATATAATTTCTATTCCAAAAACCTTCAAATTTAATCCATAGATGTTCATCAGTATCATCTAAATTAAATCCATTAACTTTTTCTTTTAATTCTCTTTTCCCCTTTAAATAATCATTTTCTCTTGATAATTTACAATGTTTCGAGTCCAATCCTATATGAGTTACAAATCTTTCAATTAATTTCTTAAAAAGGTTTATATTATGCTCCTTTGATTTTTCTATTAATTTTAATTTTGCATCTTCTAAATTTGCAAATTGATCTATTTGTGAATTACCATTTATCATTTCCCAATTATTATTTTCTTTTTTTAAGAAAATGGGATAATCTTCATTGAATTTTCGTAAATGTATTTCTTTATTTCCATTCTTATCAATTTCTTTGAATTCTTCTTCGATTTTATTTTTTTTACTCATAATATTTGCTTTTTATTTTTAAACAAATTAAATTTCTATTTTCAACTTAACCAAATTTATATTCAGCTATTTATAAAGCTCTATTGCCATTTCCAACTCCTCTTTTATCCTTTGCTGCAAGCTTAACGGACTTATTACTTTCACTCTCTTTCCCCAACCTAAAAAATAGGTAATCAGCTCATAATTAGGTATCAGAAAAAGGCTAATGGTAATTTCATCCTTTTCTTGTTTTAAAAGTTTTTGGCTTATATGCAAGGGTTGGGTTAAAAGGTATTTTCCGGTATGGTCGTTAAAACAAAGAATGATTTCTACAGGCTGTGCCTGTGGCTCGCTGATACCTAACGTATTTGAAAAGAATAAAGATGCATTTTCAGGTTTTTCCTTGTGTATTGTATCTAAATTTGTGCTTATTTCTTCAATCCGGTCCAATCCGTAAGTTCTAAGTTCGTTGATTTCATTATCCAAACCTATCAGATACCAGCGGTTGCGGTATTCTTTCAAATAGTAGGGATGTACAATATGCAACCTTGTTTTCTCTGCATCAAAACGCAGATGATATATATTGAGAACTTCCTTATCGGCAATGGCTTGTATCAAGGTTTTCAGATACTCGCTACCTTTAAAGAAAGGAACAGTTTCAAACTGTATAAAATCATTTATGTCGGTTTGTTGCTGCAAACGTTGGATATGGATTGCATCGCTGATTTTATTTACAGCAGCCGAAAAAGTTTTGAGAATATCCACTTCCTTAAACTGTTGCAAAAGTGAAGATGCAAAACTCAACGCACTCATTTCCTCATTATTGATAGGTATATTATCAATTGAATAATCTGCATCTTCGTAATAATAAGCTGATTTCTCACGACTGAAAGCAATGGGTGCAAAATACCCTAATCTCTCATCTTCACGCATATCATGTATATCCTGATTGATAGTTCTTTCGCCAATTGGTGCAATATATAAGGCTTCTTCACAGGCTTGTATTAACCTGGAACGACTTACATATTTCTGCTCGAAAAGGCAACGATTAATTACCCTGTAACGGATTAAAGCTTCTTTGTTTGTGGGCATAATTCTGTTTTATTTTTAAAAAAGACGGAAGACCGAAGTTAATGTGTTGAATTTGTCAACCTTTGTTTTTTGAGTAAAAGTAATGTTTTTTTATTTATTGCTGAAAAATTAACAAAATTATTTCAAAAACAATCTAAATGCAGATACAATGCAGTGTATAATCTCAATTTTGCGAAGTATCTAAAAAACAATAATAAATGGAAAAGCAAGGGAAAATCAAAAGCTTTAATGCATTGCAAAGTTTGGAAACTCTTTCAGAAAAAGCCAAACAATCGGAACTTTCAGAAAAATATCTATCAGAAGCAAAAAAAGAATATGCTGTTTTATGCAAAATGCTAAATCTGAATATCAGGCAATGCAGTTTATTTTCTATCATTCTGCGATTAAATTTAGCAAATGAAAATGCACATATTCACAGTATATGCGAATACACTAAATGCAGCCCATATTCATTACTTTCCTTTCAACCTGATTTTGATTTTTTAAAAGAAAAAGGATATATAGCCAAAGAAAGCAATAGGAGAAGAAGTAAAAGACGCAATGTTTATGATATCGAACTTCGTTATTCGATTGATGAAGAAATTGTCAACAATCTAATAAACAATAATATAAATGAAATGAATGAAAATAAAAAATTAAATGCCATTGATTTTTTATTGGAAGTATATCAAATAGTAGAAGAAAGAAATGATGATGAAGGTAAATATTCGGAAATGCTGGATAGAATAAATAAACTAAAAGATAAAAATAAGGATTGTTTACCCGTTAAAGCTGCCAGACAATTTTTGTTAGATAATGAAGAAGAGGTTTTTGCTTATTTAATATGTTATGCTACTATTGATTGCGATGAAATAGGGCTTAACGATTTATTGAATAAAGTATTTGATTCTGAAAACAGAAAGATCAGATTTAAGAAAAATCTTCTTTCTGAAAAAAGCAATTTAAGTAAGTATGAATTAATACAGTTTAATCAGGCATTTATAAGAACAGACAGGGAATTGAGTATGACTGAAAAAGGCTTGGAAAACTTTATTGGTGATGAAAAAGACATCTTTTTTGGCGATAGTTTAAAATCGGAAGATAAAGATTTGCTTTCTCCGGATACTATACTTCATAAACAATTGTTTTACAACAAAAAAGAAGGTAAACAACTGGAAGAACTTTCCAATCTATTGAAAAATGATAATTACAAAAATATAAAAGACCGATTAAAGCAACACAGCATGAGTCCAGCTCTTACCATATTGTTTCATGGTTATCCGGGTACAGGAAAAACGGAGACTGTAATGCAAATTGCACGAGAAACTGGACGCCCTTTATATATGATTGACGTTTCAAAGTTTAAAACCTGCTGGTTTGGTGAATCGGAAAGAAATCTGAAAAAACTATTTGACAAATACCGTAAAAAGGTTGATAAAAGTGATCTGGAACCTATCATGTTGTTTAATGAAGCAGATGCTATTTTCAGCAAAAGAAAAGATGTTAGTAGCTCCAATGTAGCTCAGACAGAAAATGCAATACAGAATATTATTCTTCAGGAAATGGAAACTTTGGAAGGGATATTAATTGCGACCACAAATATGATTGATAATTTCGACAAAGCTTTTGAACGCAGATTTTTATATAAAATCGGTTTTGACAAACCTGGTGATGAAGTTGCATTACAGATTTGGAAATGCCGTTTTCCGTTTGTAAACGAAAATGAATTAAAACAAATAGCAGCAAAGTACAAATTTTCAGGAGGTCAGATTGAGAATATTGCGCGAAAATCCACTATGAATCAGGTTTTAAAAGGGATTGCACCTGATTATTTTCAAATTGAAAATTATTGTAAAGAAGAGGTTCTGGCAACAGACAATCAGCGTAAAACTTTAGGGTTTTGCATTAGTTGATAATAAGGAAGACAGAATATTAATAATTATTAGTCTGAACAATTTTAAAAATATACTATGTGTAATATAGAAAGTGGGATTAACCTAATTAAAAGAGAATTATTGACAAAGTATCCTATAAGAGGCGGATATGGTAAATCATTTGAAGATGCAATTGAATTTGACATCCAAGCTGCTTCGAAATTTGTCGAATTAGAACATAATCTTGTTCGCTTTTTAGGTGCTAATATCCACAAAATGTACCGTGTAAATAAACAACATCTGAAAAAACATGAAGACAAAATTTATGATATTCTTCATGTTGCTGAAATTGATAGCTACAGGGAGAAATTTGTTACTGAGATTTATTTCAACATAACTGATTGCTGGAACAGAAAAAACAAGAAGAACTAAAATTAAATTTATACATTTGTAGTTCAAATAATTCATTTATGAGATACCTGACAAAATCAAGATTTAAAACTGCATTGGAATGCCCTGCCAAATTGTATTATACCAATAAAAAAGAATATGCCAACACAAAAATGGATGACGATTTTCTGAAAGCATTGGCCGAAGGTGGTTTTCAGGTGGGAGAACTGGCAAAATTTATGTTTTGTGACGATCCGGTTTTGGAAAATATTACTGTAAATGAGCGTACTTATGAAGAAGCGTTGAAAGTTACAAATCTTATGATAGCCGAACAAAAGACTGTAATTGCAGAAGCTGCAGTTAAATTTGAGAATCTGTTTATCAGAACCGATTTGCTTAAAATCAATTATACAAAAAAATTGATTGAATTATATGAAGTTAAGGCAAAATCTTTTGACAGAGAAACTCAATTTACCAGTAAAAAAGGAGAGATAAGCAGCAAATGGAAATCTTACCTGATGGATGTTGCGTTTCAGCGATATGTGGTTCAAAATGCTTTTCCTGATTTTAAAGTAATTGCCTATTTAGTTCTGGCAGATAAGAATCAAACAGCCAGTGTTGATGGGCTTAACCAACTGTTTAAAATCAAAAAAAACGGAGAACAAACCCATATTGAAAGCGAACCCGGATTAAAACAGGCTGATTTGGGAAACATGGTATTATCTGCTGTAAATGTGGATGCTGTGGTTGACACAATACATCAACAGCCTTATATTGACGACAGTGGTGTTAACTGGAGTTTTGAAGATTATATCAATTTCCTTTCAGAAAATTATCAGAAAGATCAAATAATATTTACAGAAATAGGAGCAAAATGCAAAAAGTGCGAATACAGAGCCAAAGAAGAAGAAAAGCAAAAAGGATTTAAAAGTGGTTTTGAAGAATGCTGGAAAAAACAAGCAAAGTTTGTAGATTCTGATTTTAAGAAACCTTTGGTTTTTGATATGTCATTTCAGGGATTTGGTGGTAAACTTGACAAATGGATAAAAGAAGGTCGTTTTTTTCTGAATGAACTGGATGAAAGTGATTTAATTGCAAAAACGAAAGCAAAAACGAAAGCAAATGGTATGTCAGCCGCTGACAGAAGAATAACACAATTAGAGAAAGTTAAAGCAGCTGATTCTTCTCCATTTTTAGATGTTGAAGGACTTAAAGAAGAAATGTCTGATTGGATTTACCCTCTGCATTTTATTGATTTTGAAACTGCTATGGTTGCACTTCCATTCTACAAAGACAGAAAACCTTACGAAGGTATAGCCTTTCAATTCTCACATCACCAGATAAATGAAGATGGAAGTATTGAGCATAAGGGACAGTTTTTAGAAACTACACCCGGATATTTCCCCAATTTTGATTTTGTTAGAGAACTTAAAAATCAACTGGATAAAGATAACGGAAGTATTTTCAGGTATCATAATCATGAAAATACTTTTCTGAATCATATTTATCGTCAGTTAAATGCATCAGATACAACAGTTGTTCCCGATAAAGACGAATTGATGTTATTTATCCAATCCATTACCCATCACAATGAAGACAATGTCTTAAGCTGGAAAGGTGAAAGAGATATGCTCGATCTGGCTGATCTGGTATTCCGTTATTATTTTCCGCCTCAGGCAAAAGGTTCTTATTCAATTAAGAAAATATTACCTGCAGTAATTGAAAATTCAGAATTTATCAGGAATAAATACTCAAAGCCCATTTATGGCGGAAATGCCGAAATAAAAAGCTTAACGTATAAGCAACCTAAAATCTGGATTTCAGAGGAATGGAACAACGATCCCTATAAATCATTAGAAGCTGTTTTCTCTGATATTGATATAGAAATGAATGATGAATTAGAAGTAAGCGAAACCGGAATAGAAGAAATACATCAGGGAGGAGCAGCAGCAACTGCCTATGCCCGTCTGCAATTCAGTCATATTCCTGATTTTGAACGTAAAAAAGTAGAACAAGCCTTGTTACATTACTGCGAATTGGATACTTTGGCAATGGTGATGATTTGGGAATACTGGAATGATGAGATTAAGAAAAAATACATATAAAAATTAGTAATTCCCATTAAAAATCTTTGATGGACTATCTTTAAAAAGATATTCGCAGTTTTTTATTACGATTTGAGGAAAGCATAACCAACGATTATATGCAATACTTTTACTAATTGTATTTCCTTTTAAAGAAAATTTTACAAATGATTCAAAAATTTCTAAAACAGCTTGGTCGTGATTTCTTTTTTTACTCTTAGGAATTGGGACTAATTTTTTAAAATCATCATATTCCATAGAATTTATATCTATGTAAGCATAGTAAATCCAAAAATTATTTTTATTTATCCTGTTAAGCAACGTATCGTTTAAATTAACAACATTTGAAATTGGGAAATTATCTCCATTAATTTTTTTTAATGGAGTAGAACAATATTTAATAGTGGTTAGAAAATCAAAGTTATTGTAATATTCAAGATAATTACCATAATCATTTTTTGTCCATCCTTTCCAAGCTAATGGTTTTGTTTTAGATTCTCTGCCATTTAATATTGGAAATGAAGGAGTATTAGTATAAAAATACAAATGCATAAATAAATCTGAAAGTCTCATATAAGTTGAATCACTTAAAACTATTTTATTTAAATGACGATTGATAATTGTTTTTATAATTGATTTAGATGTAATTCCTACATAATATGGAACAACTTTATTTCTATCACTAAGAATAAGATTGTTAAACCCCCATATATAAATGCCGGGAACATTAACATCTTCTTTTTTAAAATGAGCCAAGTCAAATGGCCCTTTAAAATCTAATGTAATCATAATTTTTGTTTTTATTTATTAATTTCTATTACAATAACTTCTCCAGTTTCTACTAATTTAATATTTTCATATTCAAAAATATCTAAAAAAAGCTTTGCTTCTGCTCTGTCTTCATCCGTATAGCTTTCATCCAGCATTAATTCTTCAAATTTTGGGCCATAAGAATTATTGATCATACCCATGAATTCCTCTAAATTCATTGCTTGAGATTGTATGAGCAAATCATTTTTTAATTTAAAATATGTATTTTGAGAATCAGTCAGTTGATTTAAGATTGCTTTTTGTCCTGTAGATACAACTTCCTTTTGTCCGTTAATACAACTGATTATTGTTTCATAATCTGCTATTATTGATATATCGTCCCACCAGGGGAAATCTATATCGATAGAATCGTTTATAATTATTTTTGGAGTTCCATCTTTAACCTGAAAAAGAGCAAAGATTTCAATAATATCAGGGACATTACCAACTCCATTATATATAATTTCATCAATGGTTCCTTTTCCTTGCAACGAATATATAACTCTGATTTTGAATATATTTTTTAATCCAATTGAATTAAATAATGCCGAATAATGAAATTCATCCAGGTATAAAAAATATCGGTTATCGATAATTCGATTTCCCATGATCGTACATATTTCTTTTAATTTCCCGGAATTATCTTCCGAGATAGAATTAAACAGAATTGAATTGTAAAATTTTTCGAGATAAAAAAAATATCTTTCTTCTATCTTTGTAAAATATGCTTCATAAACAGTTCTCATTGTTTAAATTAATTTATGTTTTGCTATCATTCTTGTTAATTGGACTGAAATTCTTCATAATTTAAAATTGGTTTAGGGATTAATTTTAGTGCATTTTTAAATTTGCATATTGAATTTTAAAAATATTATTCAGCGTTTGTTGTATATATTCCGGTTCAAAAATGCCTTCATCATTGTATAAAATTTCTTCATATGCATAACTTACAATATTTTGTAATGATTTGCGAAAATCTGATTCTTTTGAATATTTTACTAGCAAAGAAATAGAATGAGATTCCGATTCAATGTATTTGATTTCAATTACAAATGGATTCAAGTGTTCTTTGTTATCATTTATTATATATTTGAGTTTTACACCAGGAGTCTGTCCATATTCGAAAATATTTTCAATGTCAACTTTTATACCATCAAATTTTTGCATTACATCTCTCCACTCTTTACAATTTTTAATTAATTGCACGTTCAGATATTCAAATCTGTATATATGCTTTGTAGCAAGGAATGCTCCTATATCTTCTTTCCAATCCATAATATATTTTTTGTATTTTAAAAAATTATTTATTACTATAATTCGCCAAATGTACATATTAATAAATGAATTTCAAAATATGGAAATAGAAAATTGAAAAATTAATAAATAATTCTTTCTATAAATGTAAAATCACGATAATATGTGCTATTGGCGATTGTGAAGATTGAAATAAAATTAACAAAATAAACTTGCATTATTTTGTCAAACCTATTGTTTTATTTAATATATTTGTTTGATATTGTGATATTTCAAAAAAGAAAATACTTAATTAAAAAAGGTAATTTCCAATAAAAAAGGTAATCAGAATAGAAAAGAAAAAAGTTTTTAAAAAAGATAATTTTAATTGAAAAGATATTTTAAAACAATACTATATGAAATCAAATTTAAGTAGAAATGAATTGAGAAAGATACGTTTGAAAGGCCACAGAATACCTTCTACTAGTTATTTTGTTGATGAAAATGGAAAAGAAACTTTAATAGATGAAGAAGAAAGTGAAAAATCAGAGTATATTCTGCTTAACGATATTTTTGTGCCAGTCATTAAGCTTATAATGAAAGGTTTGCATCCCAAAGAAGCCATAGCAGAAATTGCAGAAAAAGTGGCACTAATTGATGAAAAAGGTTTGACAAATTTATTACTATTAATCCTTGATTTTAACAATCTTGATGAGCTGGCTGAATGTGTTAAAATTGGAGAAATTAAAGATCGTTTGATTGATTTATATCCATGGAGATATGAATTGTTTTATTTGCTTTAGTGAAAGAACAAAATCAATATTGAATAAAGATTAGTCGGTGAAATATTGTAAATATAAAATATTCTGAATATCCGATGTTTCCATCATTCCTATTATCATTTTGATTATTTCCTGATTCAAAAATGGATTTACAGATGTTTTATAAATAATGTTTTTTCTGTTATTTAGATAAAAGTGTTTTTTATTTATAAAAGCTATCGAACGCATATTTGTTTTCCATTTACTATATTGTTTTTCGACTACTTTAATCTTTGAAGCTTTTTCATATTCCTGTTTTGATATAGCTTTTGATTTTTCTATTCTCAGCTTTGCAAGTAGCTGATAATAAGAAAAGAAGATTACATCAGCTTTGTTTTCTGGTTTTTCAATTATAATTTTAATGCGATCATTCTTTAACTTCAAAAATATCATTTCAAATTTATCCCATAGTTCAGCATTAAGAGGATCAGTATTCAACATTACAATAATTTGATTTAGGCTGAATAATATTTTATTTAAAGATAAATCGTTCAGATAATCAATTAAATATGCTTTTTCATCTTTTAAATCATCAGTGGTGAATGGACTAAATGTAAATGAAGCTGTAAATTTAAAAACCCGCATACAATGGATGCATTTCAGCACTAAATTATTTTGTTTCATAACACCCCATTGATCTGTATTATCTGTTGTGAGCATTGAAATATAAGATTCATTCGTATTGCTTTTCTTAATAAGTTCAACTTTATAAGATTGGCAATACGGACAAATCCTCTTTATTTTGAAATCTGACAAAAAGAAGTTTTCTGACATCGTTTGATATTATTATCAATATCTTTCTGTCAGATAATCTCTTAATTTATCATCTTTTATAACTTTAATGGCATCATCCCAATGTCCATATTTGAATCTTTCACGTTCGTAGGGTGATAATATCTCAGACCAAACTTCATATAGTTTTTTGCCAGCATACTTTTTTAAGCCCGGACTGAATTGCAAGTATTTTTCATGTAAAATCTCAATTTCTTTGTTCATTGAATGAGATAAATGTACAATACGATAATCTTCAACCTTAATATCACCAATTTGGATGGGTGTAGTCATTTTAGCTAATAAGGTCATTCTCAAAAGCTGATAAAGATGATCAACAGAAAAATCAGAAAGACCCATACCATTTTCTAATTCAAACTGAAACGGGAATTCAGCTTTATTTCTTAAAGGTACTAAAATTTCTGAATATCGTCTGAGTCTTTCTAAACCTCTGAAACCGGAAAACTTTTCTAATGTTAAAGGTCTTGATTTACCTTCTGTAAATTTCCATTCTATCAGCAATTGCGTGATTTTACCTTTAATTTTAGCAATTACAAAAGCATCTACACTGGTTCTCTGAAGTCCACGACCGCCACCTTTTTCATTGATAGGTGATTCCTGCGGACCTATCCATTCAAAAACGACATAGCCTTTGTCCGAATAATTTCGTCCTCCTACATTGGCATTAGTTGGAAACTCATAAAGCATTTCAATTTCAAGACCGAAATGATTTAAAAAGTTTATCAGTTCTTCGGGTTTAAACATTAACGAACCCAATACATTAATACAAGCCGCTGCACTACTTAGTGGATGACCTTTTGTTTCATCATGCAATTTTACATGTGAATCAACATTGTAAAAGACTGATTCATCATAAATTAATTTGCCTTTAAACTGATTTTGAAATTCGATTGTTAATTTGTCCATATTAAAAAATTTATATTAAAAATACATACTATATAATACGATAAACTATTTGAAGTACTTCAAAGCCTTTCCTGTAAAGGGATACAAGGCATTTTTTCAGCTATTTTATTAAAAAAATTAAAGGTAATCACAATTATTTTAATTCTTTTAAATCAATACTTTTGGAAATAAAATAAAATGCTTTTGCTTTTGTATTGATTTTTCTGTTAATAATTGCTTGAATACCAACTCTCTCAATATGTTTCTCAATACAATTTTGCCATTCTTCTTTTGATGTAAATTTATCATTAAAATCATCATCTTTTAAAAATCCAAGATATATCAAAACAACTGGAATATCATTTGAAGCTAACCACCAAGCTGATGCAACTCTGTTAGAAAGCTGATAACATGTGTCAATTGATAATTTAGCATTGATACCAGTATTATTTTCATTTATAGAATTATTTGCTTGTTCTATTGCAGCTTTAATATGTTTGTGATTTTCTGCTTTTTTATTTTCATCAATTTGCTTTTTCCCTTTATCTCCCGTTACTTCTGATTTATGAGCTTTTGCTTCAACAAGCAGTATACCCTCTTTGCCATCAATTTTACATTTTGAAATTATATCCCATTGGGGTGTTCTGCTACCAAATTCAATCCACCATTTTATGAAATCTGCACCTAATTTTTTATCATTCCAAACATCTTTTAAAAAAGTGCTTAGTGTTTTTTCATTAGGTTGATTTGACCCTTTTGGATAAATACTATCTTTATTTTCAATAAAAGTATTTGTATCAACTAATAAATCATTCATTTTGTCTATAAATAATTTATTATCAATTAAATTTAAAACATGTTTTTTACTTCCTTTTGGCATATTACTTTCCTCCATATTTAAGATTATGTATGATATTATTTTTATTTTTTCATATTAAAACACACGAATTATCAATGTTACCAGTAAAAAAACACTCCTAATAGCATAATTAATGACATCATGCATCCTTTAGAGGTTTTGTTATATATTTTATTGTAAGCATACTTTTTGGGGTTGGTAATCCAGCCATAACCACGCGGAGCTTTAATTCCCATTGATTGCCTTATATATCTTTTAACAGAAGTTCGGGCAGCTATACGTTTGCTAAGTGATGGTATTCTGAATCCTATTTTCATAATATTCTGATTTTAATTATCATTCAAAATCACGATGCCTTCAGCAATCTCTTCAATGTTTCCTGCATAGCAGTTTTAAAAGCATCATCTTTTGATATTAAACGATATAAATCCAATTCATTTTTGCGTTGTGTTGCCATTACATCATCAAAAATCTTACGGAATGCAATTTCACGGTTTTGTTCATCGGTATTGGCTTCGTATTTTTCCTTGTAATCAGGGTGCTTTCTCATGCTCTGTGCCAGATTCACAAATTTAACTCTTTGTTCTTCGGGCGTTGCATCCCAACCCTGAAACCATCTTTCATTAAATGCTTTGATAATTAAATCCAAAGGATCTTCTTCTTCCTCGCCTCCATGTGCACCTCTTGGATTTGGATTTTGAGGATCCAGTTCCGTTTCGGTTGCATCTAATTTTATGGTTTCATTCAGCTTAACTCTTTCGATACCATAAGTGGAAAGATCAACAGCATTTAACAATTCATCCAATGCATCCTTAGTCGGGTCAACGATAATAAGTTTTGGAATCAGAAATTTTAAAAACCAGAATAGTTTTTCCCATTTTACTATTTCATAGGTCATAATAGAAGCCATTTGTCCATATATTTTCACAAACTGCTTGGCTTTTATCTTGTAATCAGCCTTTTCTTTATCTTCCAATTCCAAACCGGAATTAAATCTTTCAGCCGCTATATCAATAATCGGACTTAACTGCTGTGCATTTACTCCCCTGAAATATTTTTCATTAAAATCTTCTACCTCTATCCATTCATAAACTCCCACATTGTCGAGCATCGATTTGAGTTCGTGCAATACATTCACATCTGTAGCTTTACTCAATGTAGTTGAAGTATAAAATGGATCAAAAGCCGTTTTAATATCTTCAGTTGAATTGAAAAAATCAAGTACAAACAAATCTTCTGTTTTTTTACCCAGTTTATCATACGAACGATTTAATCTGGATAAAGCCTGCACAGCCATTACCCCCTGTAGTTTCTTGTCAACATACATGGCTGTCAGTTTCTTTTGATCAAATCCTGTAAGATATTTATTGGCAACTACCAATATCCGGTATTCATCTTCATCAAATTTATCACGGGTATCTTTTTCAGCAAAACCATTCATACCAGCTTCTGAATATTCTATTCCATTTAAAGTCTTTTTGCCCGAAAAAGCAACAATAACTTTAAAGGGATTTCCTTTTTCGAAAAGAATAAGCCTGATTGCCTGATAATAATAAATAGCAGATTCAATATTTTGGGTTGCAACAATTGCCTTTGCTTTGCCTTTTAGTTTCTTGGTATTTACAATTTTTGCTATAAAATGATCGAGCATGATTTCAGCTTTGACACCTATGGTTTGCTGATGCCTTTCAACATAAGCCCTGAGTTTCTTCTGAGCTTTGTTAGTCTCAAACAAAGGATTGTCTTCTATTGATTTTTCAATCTCATAATAACTTTTGTAAGTAGTATAGTTGGCAAGTACATCTAAAATAAAACCTTCTTCAATTGCCTGTTTCATCGAATACAAATGGAAAGGTTTGAATTTGCCGTCTTCCTGTTTTATTCCGAATTTTTCGAGTGTATTGTTTTTAGGTGTTGCTGTAAAAGCCAGATAAGAAGCATTTCCCCGCATTTTTCGGGTTCGCATGATTTCAAGTATTTTTTCCTGTGCATCAAAATCTTCTTCTTCATCTGCATTATTACCCATGGCTCTGTTCATATTGCCAGCTGCTGAACCACTCTGACTGCTGTGTGCTTCATCTATGATTACTGCAAATCGTTTTTCGCTCAAATCGGCAATTCCATCAACAATAAAAGGAAATTTTTGTATGGTTGTGATAATAATTTTCTTGCCGCTTTCCAGATTTTCTTTAAGCTCTCTGGCAGTGTGGGCGGGAGCTACAATATTTTTAACTTCAGAAAATTCCTTTATATTTTCCCTTAACTGCTTATCGAGCAATCGCCTGTCGGTAACTACAATTACCGAATCGAACAAAGGATTATGAATTCCTTTGCTTCCGGGTACTGCATCATGTTCGGGATAGGTTTCTATCAGCTGATAAGCTGCCCATGTTATGGAATTGGATTTGCCCGAACCTGCCGAATGCTGAATTAAATAACATTGACCCACTCCTTTTTTGCTTGCATCGGCTATCAGTTTGCGAACTACATCCATTTGATGATAACGGGGAAAGAACAGGTTTTTTTTGCTCAAAGCATCCGATTCTTTTCCATCAAAGCGCACAAAATGCTGAATGATATTGGCAATGCTATGGCGGGTAAAAACTTCTTCCCACAAATAGGAAGTTTTATGTCCGAATGGATTAGGCGGATTTCCTTTGCCAAAATTATTTCCCAGGTTAAACGGTAAGAAAAAAGTATTTTCACCATTTAGTCTGGTTGTCATGTAAACTTCGTCGGTATCTACTGCAAAATGTACTATGCAACGACCAAAGTTTAACAAAGGCTGGGCAATATCTCTTTTGAATTTATACTGGTTTTGTCCGTGAACTCTGGCATTTTGCCCTGTCCAATGATTTTTCAGCTCCATGGTAGCAATTGGCAAACCATTTACAAACAGCACCATATCTATTTCTTCTCTCGGGTTATCAGCAGAATAACGCAACTGCCTTGTAACACTAAACTGATTGCTTTCGAAATTCTTTTTGATGATATCGCCACTGCTTGCCAATGGCAATACATAAAACAATGTAAAATGTGCATCATCCACTTCAAGCCCTTTTCGCAGCAAACGGATAATTCCATATTTTTTTATCATTCTGTCGAGGCGTTCCAGTATCTTCAGTTTCCAATCGCTTTGCTTTTGAAGTTTGGTTAATTCCTCTTTCTGAGTAGCTTCCAGAAAATTCCAGAAACGTACTTCATCTATGGCATATTTAGCTGAAAAATCATCAGGAGAACCCATATAATAACCATTACCGGCACGATATAAATCTGACCTTTCGGCAACTTTCGGATAATAAATGCCCTGTTCTTTCAGTTCTTCCAAACAGTTGCCTGTAAGACATTTCTCAATAGCAGCTTCTAAAGCTTGTTCATTGGTTTGACTTGTATTCACTTTTTAGCTTTTTTTGAAGTTTAATACCTTTTGCAGTCAGTTTGTATTTCTGCAATTTGCTTTTTGGTTTATCAGGAATTGTCATTTCAATTAAACTCGATTGTAAAGAAGGTTCCAAATAGGTTAAAACAAAATTCTGACGATGCTTAAATCAAGTTTTTCCATTAATTCTTCCCTACTCATTTCGTTTTTCAGTATCCATATAAGTCTGTGTGTTAACTCAGATAAATTTATAAATACAATCTCAGATACTTTATCATGTGCGGTATCATGTGCGGTATCATGTGCGGTATCATGTGCGGTATCATGTGCGGCATCATGTGCGGCATCATGTGCGGTGTTATATGCGGTATCAATCTGATTATGTGCAAGTCTCCAGATAATTATTTTAAATCCTTCACTTGTATCAAACTCAGGTTTTTTTAATCCGGCTTCCTGTGTTAATCGCATAATCTCAGCTGTTCCTGTACCAAAACGTTCAATATAGGCAGTTTGATAAAGCATTTCAGCCAGATTAGGATTAAAAGGGTAAGAACTATGATCAAATTCGAGTTTTTCAATACTAAGTTCTTTGGGTAAATGACCCGGATTTCTTATCTCTAATCTGTCTTTAAACAACCATACTTCAACACTTCCATTGATATTATAATCTCTGTGAGCTATTGCATTTACAATAGCTTCTGTAATTACAGCTCTTGGTATTTCATAAGCTATAGGTGCTTGATGGGATTTATCCCGTACACCAACCGAAACACTAATTTTTGCCAATACAAAATCAACAGCTTCAGATAGCTGTTCAAAAACATTGCCTTTTATAACCTGGTGATTAGGAATTGGTTTTTCAACATTAAATCCATGAAAATGAGCACATTTTACAATAGCTGAAGGAAAATATTGCTGTGGATTTGATGTAAAAGCAAGCAATGCACTGTTTTTGACTTTATCGGAAGAAGACAATAAATTCAGATGAGTAAGTACTTTCTTTACAGAACTTCCGCGATGAAAAGGGAAATTTCTTCTTTCCACTGCCATATCTAAAAAATCATTCAACAAATCTGTATCAATATCACTAAGTTTAGCTTCAGGATGAGTACTTGCATCGAATGAGTCGGACAATAAAAAACCCTTTTGTTGTAACAGACTTACAAAAGCCCTGTTTATTTCCTGAATTAAGTCGAAGGTATTTGCAAATCGCTTATAGGTTAGATGCTTTTGTACTTTCTGTAAAAAGTTTTTTTCTTTTGAATGAACAGCAGACAAAGGATTTTCCTTGATAAAAGCCAGGGAATCAAGTCTGGATGCTAATGCAGTATCAAATTCGAGTTCGGTGGCAGAAATTCCTTTTTCATTTTCATTACCATATTCTGCTCCAATTAAAACTACATAAACATCAGATTTTCTGACTCCTTCTAAAAAGATATAATCGGCAGATTTTGAAGAAGCCGGTAATTTTTCAAACATCACAACATCGAAATACACCTTTAAAAATGGATCGTTTTCTATATGTTTATAAAGAGCTTCCCTTTCTGAAGCAAATTCACTTTGTACACTTGATATAAATACTTTTAATTTCTGCATCGTTTAAAATTATCTTATTTTATTACAAAATTAATCTTTTTTCTAAAGTAGCTTCTAATGCTTGTTCGTTCACTTGACTGGTTATATCCTATTTGAGATTTAGTTTTTCAATCAAAAAATCTACAAAAGTATCAATATCACTTCCTGTTTTAATTAAACTACGTGGTATTGTAGCTTTAATATCTCCATCAATTGTAATTTCATTCTCCAAATCCCTTTCTATAATTATATTTTTCATTAAAGGTTCTAATTCTTCGCCTATTGAATTAAGAATTTTGATTCTATCAATTATTGAAATAATATCTTCAACTTTATATCTCTCATCATCTTGACCAACTTTGTAATCAGACATCTCAACACAACATAATGAGTATTTATCTTTATTATTTATTGCATTAGTAACTTGGTTTTTGCTCATTCTTATTGGGTTATCTTTGTTCCATCTTGATTTGACTTCGATATAATATACGATGATTTCATTTATCTTAATTATAAAATCTTGTCCATCTTGTTTTTCTTCAACTATTACATTAAAAGATTCAATATCGTGACCAATTTTTTCACGAATTAAATCTTCTATATGCACTCCAATTTTCTTCTTAAACTCGAAATCAAAATTTTCAACTTTTTCCTGAATTAATGCATTTTTTCCAAGTTCAATAATTCTTTCAAGATTCGAAAGTTTAGCCAATTTGCCTAATAATGAAATTCTTGATTTATCTTCCAATCCTATAATGTTAAATAAATCATTCTTAACATCGTTATCTGAAATTTTTGCCATCATTATTAATGCTCGCTTATCGCTTAATGTTGGAAAAAAATTTGCCCATTCTTCATTATCTGTTATTTTTCTAACTATTTCAAAGATATGAGAACAATAAGTGTGGTCATTAATTTCGGCATAATCACCGGCTTCTTTAAATACCTGTTCTAATTTACTTGATAATTCAAGTCCAGTTCTAACATTCCTTTCTGGTAATAAATCTGCAAAATCATTTAAAACTAGTTCATTTTTAACTTTCCCAACAATATTCTCATAAATCTTTTTTAAATATTCATTATCAGTTATTTTTAATGGGAAAAGCTCTTCAACTTTTAAAGTTGCTTGAGTACACAATTCATAATTTTGATTAGGAAAGATTGGCAAAGTTTTAATTAAATCCTCAATATTACTGTTTTTTGCAATTATCTGTAAACACTCTTTATAAAATGCAATATTTTTTTCTAACCAATTTTCATATTTACTATCAATATCACATCTTGCTATTATTTCAAAGAAAAAATTCTTAACCAAAACTCTAAATGGAGTATAATCAAAATCAAACTTATCGTCTTCTATATTTTGAAAGAAACCTTCTGTGTAAGTTAAATTATAAAATTCACAAATCTTTGGAATTAATTGTTTCCTATAACTTGGACCACCAATACTTGGAGCAAAATAGCTACAAAGTTTAATTAATGCATTTCTAATATCTTGATTTAGTAAATTATCTTTATTGATGTTTATCTCAAGCAGTTTTGTATTAAAGTCCTGTGATAATTTATATCTATTATATAAATTAAACAATTGTCCCAATTCAAAATCCTTATTAACGAATTTTCTTGGAACATCAGGAATTATTATGTCTGCTATTTCAATAAATTCAACAGGGATATTTACTGATTTATAAAGAGTAATCTTTTCTGCAAATTCATTTTTTATATTCGGCAACAATTTATAATTATCAAAGTATTCAATTTCATTTATTTCAATCAAATATTTATAAAAATCTGCTAATACTAATTGATCAAAATCATTCAAATTAATTTTTTCTTCAATACTTTCTACAATATCTTTAATATAAATCCTTTCAATTGATTCATTTTCACCCCACTCATTAATTATTTTTGTCCAATCTTTGCTTATTTCCTTTTGAGGTATACAGTCCCAAAAAAAGGATATAATTGAATAGATCGAATTATAATAATTACTATTCTTTAAAAGTTCATCATCTATAAAATATGCGTCTTTTGGTGTTATTCTGTCTTTATTGGTCTCTACAAGTATGTAAGTAATAAATTTATTAACCCATTTTTCTTTAAGCTTAATAAAATATTCATTTAATGATGACTTATCTGTTTCAATATTAAAATTTATATAAGCTAGATTAATAGGGTTTGTAATTGATTCTGCATTTTGTTCTATAAATGCAAAAATTAGTTCTGAAGCATCTTCTATTATTTGACGATTATTTTCTTCTTTTTCTTTTGTCTGATCATTTTTACTATTTAAATAAATACCGTCTCTTGCTTCGAGTGGTGCAAAATGGATTGAGTTAACAATAAAATTCCAACCCCAATTCTCAGTACCTATCAGTGGAAAATATAAAAATAATTTTGCAATTGAATCTTCGATTAATTTTGTCTCTTCTAATGATACTAGAGGTAATATAATTTCTATAGATTCATCTTTAGACTTTAAATAAAATATATGATGTTCAGAACCATTTATTTCAATTGTTAACTTATTTTGAGTAGTTGTATTTTCTATATTAGTCCTCTTATATTCTGTAATTACTCCATCATTATTAATTACTTTTATAACTTTTATTTTCCTGTTCAATGCCATTACTATAGGAGCATAATGACCTAAATCTTTTTGAGCAATAATAACATTGGTTTTCTCGTATTCTGTTTCTGAAAAATAGGTAAATGTTGTTGTTGGATTTTCAACTGAAAGTATTTTTCCCTCATCAATTAAACTATAAACATTATTCTGTTGGTTGGTCAATTTTCTTACTAACTCAGTTGAATCTTTAGCTTGTCTATCAATTAAAAAATCTTTAATCTCTATTAAATTTTCAAACGCATCCAGAAATGAATTAATTTTAAATTTCTTTCCAAAAGAATGTGTTGTAATAAAGCCAGTGCCAAATTGTCCTACTTCTTCTGAATTTTTATCAGGTGTTTTTGAACTAACCTGTTTTATTAGTGAAATAAGTGTATTTGAAGTAAAAGGTTTCCCTTTATGTGAAAATGTGAAAGAACCGTTGCTAAAATCAATTGTAATCTCACATGAGTCTGATAAGTCAGAAGCATTTTGTACTAATTCCCAAATTGCTCTTCTAGCATGAGATTCATCTAATTTCTCAAATCCTTGAATTAATTTATCAGCATGTTGTTTCATATCTGCTACTGCTGATTCATCTTTAGCTCTTATAACAGCTTGTTGTCTTTGCAATTCAAAAAATTCTACTTCCATTTTTAATTTTTTAAAATTATCCTATTTATATTTTCCGACTTCCAATCCATTTATAAAACTCGCTTTGTTCTTTTTAAACTTCTATAATACAATAAAATTCATAGGCTTACAATATTTTACCTAAAACTTTATATTATACAACCCGCAATACCAGTCTGCCCATTAATTAAGGGCTGGAATGATTTGTTGTTTAACTACTCAAATATTTCTATTCTTTTTTAATAATTCTCTCATATTTGGCCAATGCCTTATCAAGTGCAATTTTCTCACATTGTTCAATTCTTTCCCATTCATTGGGATCGTCAGAATACAAGGTGTTTAAATAAGCATTTTTGTAGTATTCCATAAATTTACCGTAACTTTTTAGTTTATTTTCAGTTGCATATTCCCATGCATTTATGTGTGCTTTTGCTTTAGCTTTTGCGAAATCGAGCGATTCTTCATCATTCGAAATGCCATACCTTCTTTTTACATCGACCAGCTCATTTGCGTATTGATAGGCATATTCCATTGCATATTCTTCGTTTTTGCCATTATTTATCGATTCTTCATAGATATAGGCGTAATCATCGCAAAATAAGTGGTGATAACCATTGATTAGCCAATCAGCATATTGATAAGCATATAATTTAGATTTGCCTTTACTAATTTTCCCATTATAATTCAAAACAAATTTTTCAACATCTTTTTCAATTGACCTATCACCAAAACGATCTCCAGTTGATATTCGTTTTAAAAAATAGTCGATGAACAATTGATCGCGTTTAGTTATTTTGAAATAATTCATTAAATCGGCATCGGCTTGTTGCTTGTCTTGTTCTTCAGAGGCTTCGAAGCACGACATTAATAGGTTACTGTTATCAAATGAGATTTTAGATTCTGCATATTTTATGCTCCAAGTAATACTAAATCCTTCATTTCTTCTTTTCGAATAATAGTTTGTGTGCTCAATGGGAACTATGAGTAAAGAGGCAGCTGTATCCTCATTTTCGATTTCATCATCCTGTTCCAATTCTGTAAGAAAAAGATCCAAGTACCTTATAAACTCCTTGAAACTGTCTTCGTTATATTCATTTAGGCTCACAGCTTGTTCGAGTGCTTCCTTGCCGATATATTTTTCAATTATTGGTGTCATAGGTTTATTTATTAATTTAATTTATTTTTATTTTCCCCGTTACCGCACTATTTATCAATACACTCTTATACTCCTTCAGCTTTTCTATCTCCTTTTCTTTTAAAGAAATGGCTGTAGCAATTTTTGTTGTTGCAACATCAATATAATCAGCAATTCCAATTTGTTCATTAAAAGGTGGTATAGCAATAATGTGATTGTTTAAATCACTTTGTGTCATACTAGGTAAAGCTGTTGCTGTACTATATAATTTAAATGGAATTGTTGTTGCAACATAATATAGAAATCTTGTATTATTATCATTTTTAGAAATTGCATAAAACATAGTATCAACCGCCCAAAATTTTCCATTAAAATATAAAGGTTTGTCAATTGTCCCTTTTCTACCTAAAAAAACTACCTCACCATCATACATATATTCGGATGCATAAGCAAACTGTCCACCAGAACCTATTACAGGAAAACCTTCGTCTGTTTGAATATGTTTGTAATCTGAGCCATTATTTATATTAAGTACATACTTCAACCTCTTCACCTCCCAATGTTCAGGTATTTCTCCAATCCATTCCACACCACTGTCTTTCATTTTTACATCAGGATTTAACCCTCGGGTAACAGCATTATGGATAAGTATCTGTCTGCGTTCTTTAAGTAATTCTATTTGCTTTTGTTTGATGGCTATGGCTTTATCAATTAAAGCAGTTTTATTGTCAAGAAAGGTGGCAATGGCGGTTTGTTCTGATAGGGGTGGGACAAATGATCTGAATGAAAAGAAATTATCTTTTGAAATGGTATTTCTTAAACCTGTATAAAGCGGTTTCATTCTTTTGTCAGCATCTAAATTTAGGTAGAAATAGTATAGAAAACCTTTGTCAAAGTTTTCATCGGGTTGCATTACAGTATATGCACCAGTAATCATTCCATCAAAACCAGACAAACCAACTGTTCTTGGAGTTTCTTCTACATCAAACAAACAGAATATAAAATCCCCTTTTTTTACTTCCTGATAAGTATTAAACTCTGCAGGAAACTTACCTTGAGGATTTTCCATATCTCGTTTAATAACCCCATTTAATGTTAATGAGAGTAATACAAAATCAGATGATTTCTTCCCAACCTGATTTTTCTTTAATTTGAAAATATATTTATTTGCTAATGTTTCCCAATGTTCCGGAATTTCTCCCAGCCAATCAACACCAGATGGTTTGTAAGTTGGATATTTTTCAAATTTTACTTTTCTCAATACTGCTTCCATCATTTCAGGTTTAAAATTTCACGAATCAAACCTTCACTTTCTTCTTCCAATGCTAAAATATCGGCTGTAACTTCCTCAATATTCCGCAAAGCTTTGTGACGATAGAAGTATTTATTAAAGCTGATTTCATAACCAATTTTGGTTGCATCAATATTAATCCATGCTTCTTCCACATGAGGTTTCACTTCACGTAAAAAGTAAGTATAAATATTTTCTTTTAATGGAACATTTTCGGTATCACGCAAATCGCTTTCGGTTTCATATTCTATGTATTCGCCTTTTTTACCTGTGTAGAAATATCCATAATCGGCTAACTGGCTTTCATTACAACCCAATTGTTGCAATAAATTCTCTAATTTTTCTCCGCTTAATTTATGGATTGCTTTTATCACTTTTTCAGCATTGGCATCATACCAACTTAATGTATTTAGCATAGTATTCTTTTCAGAAGCAGAAAGTTTAATACCTCTGTTTTTTAATTCTAAATCAACTTTCGAGCGAAAAACATTAAAATCATTAAATTCTTCTCGTCCAACACCATATCCTAAAAATGCTACATTAATCATTAATTCCGATTGCTTTTGCCAGGTATCAGGGTTTACAATGGCTTTAAGTTGTCTGGCATTTAAATTCAATTCCTGTTTTTCGCACCAATCCAGTATGCTTCTTTCGTGTTTTGCCAAATTGGAATATACTTCTTCTCCAAACTGCTCATAAGCCCACTTCATTGGCTCCAACAAGGTTTTATCATATCTCAATTCTTCTATTCTTTCTTTTGTAAACTGAGCTTTTAAGCGTTTGGGTCTTTCTATGCAAACTTTATAATATCCAAAATCAATATTATCAAATAGTTGCGAAGCTATGCCTTCGTCAGCAGTTCGTTCAATAGCTTGCATTTTGGTATAAACATCTACAATTTCGCGGATATGTTCGGGAGCAAATTCGCAATTTTTGGCACCTAAGTTTTTACGCAATTTCCGATACATTTGTCCGGCATCTATCAGTTGTACTTTGCTTTTGCGATGTAATGCCTTATTATTGCTTACTATCCAGATATATGTTGTAATACCGGTGTTGTAAAATAAGTTGTTTGGCAATTGAATAATGGCTTCCAGCCAGTCATTTTCAATAATATATCTGCGGATATTGCTTTCGCCACCACCTGCATCACCAGTAAACAAACTGCTGCCATTGTGAACAGATGCGATACGGCTGCCTTGCAAACTCTGACTGAGTGGTTTCATCTTATTTACCATTTCCATCAGAAACAGCAATTGTCCGTCCGAAGAACGGGGCGTTGCATCAGCAGCTTCTTCAATACCCCGAAAATTCTTAAGTTTAATTTCAAAACGAGGATCGATAATCTCTTTACCGTCTTTGATGTATTTCAACTCACTCGCCCACGATTTTCCATAAGGCGGATTGGAAAGCATAAAATCAAATTTTGTACCTGCAAATTCATCAGTGGATAGGGTAGAGCCAACCCGTATATTTTCAGGATTATTACCCTTAATCATCATATCCGATTTGCAGATGGCGTAGGTTTCATCATTAATTTCTTTACCATAGAGATAAACATCGCCTTTTGCAGAAATTTCACCTTCTTCATCCTTCACAAAATTCTGCGATTCGGTAAGCATACCCCCACTGCCGCAAGCCGGATCATAAATGGTCATTACCGGAGGAAGCATTTCTTTAACCGGCTCAAAAACAATATGTGTCATTAGGTCAATTACTTCACGCGGTGTAAAGTGTTCTCCGGCTTCTTCGTTATTTTCTTCGTTAAATTTGCGGATCAATTCTTCGAAAACATAACCCATTCCCAAATTGGATAAAGCTGGTAATTTTCTTCCATCTGTATCGTTTTTCTCAAAAGGAGTAAGATTGATATTAGGAGATGTAAATTTTTCCAACACATTAAGCAGCACATCTTTTGCTGCCATGTGGCGTATCTGGCTTTTAAGTTTGAATTTGTCAATAATCTCTTTTACATTGGCACTAAAGCCATTCAGATAATCTTCGAAATTTGCCTGTAATATCTGCTGGCTATTGGTAGCAGTGTCGTGTAAACGTTGCAAGGTCCATTCACTGGTATTGTGAAAAACATAGCCCGAAGCATCCCTTAATCCATTTTCGTCCCATTCGGTAAATTTAGCTTCATCGCGTTGAAAAGCCAGTTCTTCCAAAACAGCTTCTTTGGTAGGTTCAAGTAAAGCATCCAAACGACGGAGCACTACCATCGGCAGTATTACATCACGGTATTTTCCTCTTACATAAATATCCCGCAAGCAATCATCAGCAATCGACCAAATAAAAGAGACTAATTTATTGTGTGAAGCAGTGTTCATATTTTATTTTAATAATTAATTTTTAAGTATTTCCTGATTAAATTCCAAGTTAATATCATCAATGTCAATTTCATCCATTTCAAAATTTGGAATGGATTCGATTTCCTGTTCAGTTATGGTTTTGTCAATTTCTTTATTCATTGCTATGCTAATCAATTTTAAAATATTTTTCTTTCTATCTTCAAAAAAAGCATAAAAATCATCTGAGTAAATGGCTTCAGCATTAATTAAATGTGTTTTAAGTAATTCACTCAACCCATTTTTATCAGTTTCAAGTCTGTTTTCGAGTCTGGGTAAATAACTCGAAGGTGCATCACCTCCGATTATTCTGTTAGTACGTGCAGAAAGAGGAGTTTTGTTAATGATACAATCAAAATCATTTGATGGAATATTGTTTTCAGCTTTCAAACACCAGTTTTTAGGAAATATATGGTGAATGTCAATAGATTCAGCAAAATAATTAGTAAAACCTATAGTACTGCCATCAATCCAGTCTTTAGCCTGTTCATTCATAAATAAAGCATAAATGCCTTTATAAGCAGCACTATTTCTGGTTCTTAAAGTATGTAATCTGCTGGGATTAAAACTCGCATCATAAATGGTTTTTACATCATTAATGCTTATTTCGTTATTAATCCATGCGATTAGTTGCGGAAAATCGAGTGCATACCTGGTTTCATTGGCTCCTCCATACAACTCGCCGAAAACACCACACCAATACCATTGCATTATCTTTTTCTTAATGCTTATATTATCAGCTTCATCGCCAAGTATAGCATAAACAGCACTTAATGGAACCAATTGTGAATTATAAGGTAGATCATCAGCTTTAAAAATATAATATTGATTTAGTAATTTAGCTGCTTTGATATATCCATTTTTTATTTTCTCAAAATAAATCTGATAATCATTTAACTTTAAGTTTAATATTTCTTTTCTTTTAGCAGAAATTGCTGGCAACTTATCCTCTGTAACGCCTTCATTGACAGCATTTTTTCTTTTATAATAAGTAGATACTAGTGAAAGTGACTGAAGAAAATCGCTATTTCCTGTATTTTTAAGAACAGGAGATAAATTAAATTCAGATTTGATTTTACTCCAGTTTTCTCTTAAATCGAAATTATCACTGGCAAAAATAGCTGTAAGTAATTCAAATACATTTAAAGAAACACCACCTGTATTTACTTTTTCAAAAACCTGACAAACGGCTTCTTTTGAATTTTCCTTTAATAATCTGATTATTGGTAATTGGTAGTTATTGAAACTATTAATAATATTATTTTTAAATTTATTGAAGAAAATAATTTTCTCCCTATCATAATCCCAGTGTTCTTCATAATTCATCCTCCAGTTATCATCTTCATCTATCATGCACACAGGATACATAAGATTCTGGTATTCATATTCTGGTTTAGAAAGATCCAAAACGATTTCTCTTCCAAAGTCTCTTGTAATTTGTTTCTTTTCATTAAGTGATATTATAGCTTCTTCGACATCAGTATTTATATCGAGTGCTTTTTGCATATCTATGTAATACCATCTGTGAATTTCCTGCCCTTTTTCATTTTTGGTTTTTACTATGTTATTTGATATAATAGTTTGATAAAGAGAAGTTATTCTTTGCTGTCCATCTAATATAAGTTCTTCAGGTTTTTTAAAATCACTTCCTGCATCAACAGATTCCACAGGACGTGTTTTAAAATTTACTGACTCGTTACCATTTTCAAGCAACATTATTGCACCAATAGGAAAAGACTTGGCAATGCTGGCAAGTAAACCTTTTATTCTGAAGTCATCCCAAATCCATCCTCTTTGAAAATCAGGTAATTGAATTTTTCCTGTATTAACATCTTTGAGTACATCGTAAAGTCTTCGCTTCGTAGAATCAAATAGTTCCATGAGATATATTTTAAATAATTACTAATTTTTTCTTTAAAATTGATTTTTTATAAAAAACAAACTTAGTAAATAAATCATTACAAAGTTATAGAAAAGTAAATTAATTAAAAAAGACAATCAAATTAAATGATTTTTTGGTAATTTGTATTATAACTCTTATTTTGCAAAGGCTTTAATACGATGCTTATTTAGAAATTCTTCAAAATCAGAACGACGGTAATAAATTACACGACCAATTTGAGAAAATGAGATTAAGCCTTTATCCCGATAATCCTGAAGTGTTCTTTTTGAGACTTTTAAAATTTTAAGTGCATCTTCATTGTCGTAAATAATGTCATCTAATGACTTTAAACGTAATTGTTTAACTTCTTCTGTCAATTCCTTTATTGAATTTAAAAGTGGTTCCATATCTGAATTTTCAAGAATATACATAATTAGGGTCTACTGAAAAACACATATATCATTGACAATAAAAAAAATATAGCTAAATTTGCTAAATAAAGTGCAAGCAAATATGACAAAAAGCTATAAAAAGCGTGCATTAGCACCAAGTTATGTAAGTCCAAACCAGCTGGTTTTGGAAGGATTTGA
>CAIZXK010000740.1 GCA_903936865.1 uncultured Bacteroidales bacterium
ACTTGAAAATTATCGTAAAATAGAAAAAGCTGCACATAACATTCAGTCGTATAGCCGAAATCCCTTTCACAAAAAATCCCATTAGGAAAAAAGCCAATGGGATTTTGATTTATGCAAACCCGTAAGCTTAGCAAACGGGTTAAATATTCAGCGAAATCTTTACCAGACAAAATAAGTTGATAACACAACTATTTAATAAATAATCTTAAAGTTCAGCTTAGTTTCTGATAGCTTTTCTGATTTTGACCAAAGTTGTAAGTAGTTCTTCCAATTTGTCTAATTTCAGCATATTAGCACCATCCGATTTGGCTACAGCAGGATTTGGATGGGTTTCTATAAATAGTCCGTCAGCACCCACTGCAATGGCAGCTCTCGAAATAGTGGCAATCATTTCCGGTTGTCCGCCCGTTACACCTACCGCCTGATTGGGTTGTTGCAACGAATGGGTAACATCTACAATAACCGGAACTTCATTTTTCTGCATTTCAATAATTCCCCTGAAATCAACTATCAGATCCTGATATCCAAACATGCTGCCGCGTTCGGTAAGCATAATATTATTATTCCCCGATTCCCTTACTTTTTCAACCGCAAATTTCATGGATTCGGCAGATAAAAACTGACCTTTCTTAATATTTACAATTTTACCGGTTTTTGCAGCAGCAATCAGTAAATCAGTCTGACGACACAAAAAGGCAGGAATCTGGAGTACATCCACATAGTTGGCAGCTAGCGCAGCTTCTTCGGCAGTATGAATATCTGTAACCACCGGAATATTATATTTTTCGCCGATTGCTTTTAAAATCTCTAAACCTTTTTCATCACCGATTCCTGTAAATGAATCTATTTTTGAGCGATTTGCTTTTTTATACGATGCCTTAAATATGAAAGGAATTTCCAACTTATTGGTAATCTCAATAATTTTCTCAGCAATTTCAAACGGCATACTTTCGTTTTCTATAACGCAAGGACCAGCCATAAGTAAGAAATTGTCAGATTTACAATGCTTTATCTTCGGAATGTGATCAAAACTTATTAACATACTAATTGTGAATTATTTTTGTGTAAAATTACAATTACTTTTTAAATTAACCTTACTTTTGATTGAAATTCAAAATGAAAGCTTGTAAATTTATCAAAAACGATTTGTTAGTATGGCTGAAACAAAAAAAAAGAAATCAAAGCGTAAAAAAATAAAATATTTTAAGTACGAATTAAAACTTTCCAAGCAAGAAAAAGAAAAGATGGATTTATATTGTAAAATTAAAAAAACTACACCCAATAAATTGATGAAAAATGCACTACGCGATTACCTCAAAAGATTTGGCGATTTTAAAGTTGCCGAACCTGTTGGCAAAAATCAAATGAATATATTTGATATTATTGATAAATTGCCGGAACAAATGAATATTTTTGATGTAATTAATCTTCAACCGGATATGTAAAAGTTTTAAAAGGCAAAGTTAACAGCTAACCCAAAAACTTCCTTATACTGCACTTTTGCTTCATCGGATAAGATAATACCCTGATTATCTTTTACTATATATTTAGTATCATAGTCGTATATCAGGTTAAAGTTAAAAATAGTTGAAAAATACTTATTGATTTTCATTTTTAGAAGGATTTCCCAGTTTACATCTACTTTTTCAGGATTGTTAAAATAATCCGAAAACAATTCCAACTTGTTATTGAGCTCAATATTAGTCATTAATTGCTTTTTATAAGTAAATCGAACATACGTTCCAAAACCAGCTTTTATTTTTTTGCCTTTATCTACACCAAAAGCACCTTCTTCGGAAAGCCTGTTGTTCAGTACAAAAGTGGTTTTGCCAGTCATAGCAGAAAGCATCAGATTAAAATCGGTTCTTTTATATTCCATCCCAATCGAAGTAATCAAATAACCCGGCGACATAAAATTGGATGAAGATAGCGTATCATCCATCGTTTTAAAACCTTCAGCGTATTGTGTTTTAAAATTCATTAGTCCGCTATAATACCAATAATCAGAAGCCTTATAACCATATATAGATGTCAATTCAATTTTGTCATCCGTTTTAAAAACCTTTCGGTCACCTTGCTGAATGATTCCGTAAGAAGTTTCTAATGTGTTTTCCCAACTGGCTTTATTCTTTTTGTAATATGCTGAAATCTTGTAGTTGGCTAATCCAGACAACGAGTTTTCACCACCTTTTGCCCAATATTTATAAGCCGATTGTCCGAAAGTCAGCGATAAACTGTTTGTGATTTTCCAGGCTTTAGTTGAATCTATTGAAATAATATTTTCTTTAGCATTTAATTGATTGCAAAATGAAAATACTAATAATATGAGAATGATGGATTTAATAGATATAGTATGCATATAATAAATGTGTTAAATTTTGAGAATAAAACATTTATTAATAATGATTTGTTTACTTGAAAATCGAATTTCAACGAAAAATAAGCTAATTTTAGAAGTTCTATAAATTAGATATCAATTGTAAAAGCTAATGCAAATGCTTCCTTAAACTGAACTTTTGCATCATTCGAAATTATATTTCCAGCATTATCCTTTACAATAAACTTGGTGTCGTAATCATAGATAAGGTTGGTGTTTATAGCAGCATACATAAATTTGTTTATCTTCATTTTTATCATCACTTCCCAGTAAACATCAACATATTCAGGTTTATTAAAATAATCGGAAAACAATTCCAAACGGCTATTAAGTTCTACATTTTGAACAACTTCTTTTTTATAGACGAATTTAATAAAAGAACCTACACCAGCTTTTATTTTTTTACCTTTATCAACGCCGTAAGCACCTGCATCAGAAAGAAGTGTATTGGTTACAAAAGTTGTTTTACCAGTTAAAACGGAGAAAATAAAATAATAATGCCGTTGTTTGTGCTCAAAGCCAAAAGAGGTAATAAGCTGAGCAGGAGAGAAAAAGTCCGATACTACGGTTGAATCATTCGGATATTTAAAGCCTTCGGTAAATTGACTTTTCAAATTTATCATCGCATTATAAAACCATTTTTCAGAAGCTTTATATGAATAGTTTGAAGTAAATTCAAATTTATCATCTGTTTTAATAAGCTTTCTTTCACCTTGTTTCATAATTCCGTAAACAGCCTCAAAATTATTATCCCAAACCGATTTTTTTGTACGATGCTTAACAATAATTTTTTGATTTGCAATTGATGTCAAAGAATTTTCACCACCCTGTGACCAATATTTATAGGAAGTTTGTCCGAATGAAAGTGATGTAATGCTTTTTATTTTCCATGCTTTTAAAGTATCAGTTTTTACAATGGTATCCTTATCGTTTTCTGCAAAACAATAAAAATTTACAACTACAAAACTTATGATTAGAAAAAAGCTTTTAAATTTCATTGGATAAATCTTTTTGCAAAAGTAGTAAATTTGAATTTTTTATGACAATACTATCAATTAATTTATACTTTTTCTAGGATTATTTTTCTTCATTAAGTTGAAGATGTGAAATTATTGGAAAATGATCAGAATAATCTATTTTCTGTACGTTAAACTGCTGTGCTGAAAAATTATCTGTAAATAAAATATAGTCAATTCTGAATGAAGGGAATTTACCATTGTATGTATTTCCAATTCCTTTGCCGCATTCAACAAAAGCATCATTTAGATTTTCAGAAACTTTATGGTAAGCATACGAAATTGGTGTATCATTAAAATCGCCACAAACTACCACAGGATAAGGAGAATTTTTAATATGTTTTGCTAAATCCCGCGATTGTGAAGCTCTTTTTATAAAAGCCTGTTTTAATTTTGATAAAATCTTTCGTGTTCCGCTTTTCAATTTATCTTGCTCATCCTGATTACTGATTTCTTCATAAAACATTTCATCTTCTTTGCTGAGACTGATTGATTCCAGATGTATATTATATATTCTGAGCGTATCTTTACCTTTAACAATATCGGTAAAAATGCAGATATTATTTGACTTTTTTTCAAAATTCACTTTTCCCCTTTCAATAATTGGATATTTAGAAAAAGTTGCAGCACCTGAGAAATAGTAATGCGCTTTATTCTCTGAGGTATATGCTGTATGATAGTATGTTGCGTCAACAAAATCAGTTATTGTATCTACTGTTTTAAAATAACCTGATTTGTCATAAAAAAACTCTTGGAAACACATTATATCAGCATTTTCATCATTCAGAAAGTCGAATATTTTATTTCTATCATCAAATCTTTTTGGATCTTTTCTTTGATATTTATAAACATTGAAAAGCCTTACATTATAACTTAAAATTTTTAGCTGATTTTCTGTTTTATTTAAATCTTTAGAAGAAGAAAATTTAAAGGTTTTTTGAAATGATGAAAAACCAATTAAGATTACAAGTAATGAAAGTAATAGTTGCTTCTTTAGTTGAAAAAGCCAAAATAGTACAAAAAAGATATTTATAATCAAAAGGAAAGGGTAACTAATGCCTAAAAAAGCAAAAACCCATAATTGATCAGGACTTATATATATTGAAATATAGGATAATAGCAATAATATTGCTGCAATATTATTTGCAAAAAAAGCAATTCTTGAAAATAGTGAAAGTTGCTTTTTTTCTCCCATCTTTTAATTATTTGACGATTTAAATAAAAATTCTTTTTCCTCTTTACTTAATTTTTCATAACCTGATTTTGAAATTTTATCAAGTATTTCATCAATACGTTTTTGTTTTTCCAATTTCATTTCATTATATTTTTCATCAGAAACGGGACGTGATGGATTCTTAGTATATTTTAATTTATGTTTTCTTACAAAAAGTTTTTTGAAATTAAAATCAGGGAAAGTTAATAATCTATATTTAAGGTTTAAAGCAAATAATGCTCCATAAAAAGCTCCTCCTAAATGTGCAATATGTCCACCTGGATTCCCTTTTTCTATACTAAGCAAGTCGAATAAAATTAATACGATGGCAATATATTTTAGTTTAACACTACCCAAAAACATTAATTGAACTCTTGTTTCCGGAACATAAGTAGCAATTGCAATTAATATAGCAATAACGGAAGCTGAAGCACCTAAAGCAACAGAGAAATTTACAATCTGCTCAAATACAGGAAAAATATTAAATGCTCCCATATAAAAAATGCCTCCCAAAATGCCTCCCAAAATATAGGTTTGAAGTAGTTTTTTTTCTCCGATAAACTGTATAAAAAGTGTACCTCCAAAATACAACATCAACATATTGAAAAGTATATGTAAAAAATCTTTGTGAAGAAACATATAAGTCAATAGTGTCCAGGGGCGGGAAATAAAACGGTCGATACTAGAAGGAACAGCTAACCAGTTTAACAATTCTTCCGCAAACATCGATTGAAATAAGGAAGACAGTAATGATATAAAAGCAATTGGTAACCAAACAAAAATATTTATTTTCACCAAGCTAACCAACATACTTTTCTGTTGAAAGAAATATTTTATTTGATCAAAAACTGATGTTTTCATAGAATTTAAAAATTATGATGCATATTATTTTTTTTCCACAATCTTATTAAGAAAAAACCAAAAAGCATACCTCCCAAATGGGCAAAATGAGCTACATTGCTTTGAGTGTTTGTCATTCCAAATATTAATTCAGCAGCACCATAGATGATAACAAACCATTTTGCTTTTATAGGAAATAGGAAATATATATAAATCAACTGATTGGGAAATGTCATTCCAAAAGCCAGTAAAATGCCAAAAACAGCACCTGAAGCTCCAACAGTTGGTATGTTCATGGTTGAAGTAATAAAACTATTAATTATATTGAAAGAGTCTTGAATATATACAATATTACCTGGATCGGACGACCATTCTGAAACAAATTTTTGAACACCATCAGCATTAAACCTGCCACTGAAATGATTCTGAATAAATGCTGCAAATTCATCAGGTGAAGCAACTCCACGATAGGCAATAGCAGCATCTTTAAGACTTGATATTTCAATCCATGTAACAAAAGTTTGAACGATTGCTGCTCCAATTCCTGTAACCAAATAATAAAATAAAAACTTTTTGCCACCCCAATAGTTTTCCAAAGAATATCCAAACATCCATAGTGCAAACATATTGAATAAAATATGATTAAAACTTATTGTTGAATGCATGAACATATATGTAACGTATTGCCATGGCTTAAATAATTCAGATTCAAAATAATGCAAACCAAGATATTCTGCTAAATCTTTATTGTATAAAGATCCAAAAGTAAAGCTGGCTAAGAAAAACAATCCATTTATTATTAAAAGATTCTTTACAACTGGAGGTAAAAAATTAAATCCTCTTGGTTTAAATTGTTCTATACTCATTTTCAAATAATTATTTAAATTTTTCGGACAACTCATCCAACGTTAATGTAAAAAGTACTTTTTTCCCTGAGGGTGATTGATATGGAATTTTACAAGCAAAAAGTCTGTCAATTAAATTTTGAATTTCTTCTTTTTCAAGTTTTTTGCCATGTTTAATTGACATATTTCTTGCCATTGCAAGTGATAAATTCATTTTTTTATCTAATTTTAAATCGA
>CAIZXK010000741.1 GCA_903936865.1 uncultured Bacteroidales bacterium
AGATGAGGTTGATCCTCACAAGAACATTCTAAAAACTTCAACTCCAAATCTTGATTTAATTCCCGCACATATTGACTTGGTTGGTGCCGAAATCGAAATGATAAATATGCCTAACAGGGAACGAATGATGCGGAAAGTAATAGCTAAAATCAGGGATGAGTATGATTTTATAATTATTGACTGTTCTCCTTCTTTAGGTTTGATAACTGTTAATGCACTTACTGCTGCAGATTCCGTAATTGTACCTGTTCAGTGTGAGTATTTTGCATTGGAAGGATTGGGTAAACTTTTAAATACAATCAGAATTGTACAAACCCGTTTGAATACTGCACTCGAAATCGAAGGCATTTTACTAACAATGTACGATTCGAGATTAAGATTGGCAAAGCAGGTGGTGGAAGATGTAAGAACACATTTTCAGCAAATGGTTTTCGATACATTAATATATAGGAATACTAAATTAGGAGAAGCACCAAGTTTTGGAGAAACAATAATCATGCATGATGCAAATTGCTCAGGTTCCGTTAATTATTTAAACCTTGCCCGAGAAATTCTACAAAATAACGACTTAACGAAAATAAAACAACAGGACAAAAAAATACATATTTAGTATGAACGCCAAAAGACAAGCATTAGGAAGAGGTTTAAGTGCCTTATTAGCTATTCCTGAGTCAGATGAAAGAAGTACCAATGATAATACCGGCACTGTTGTTGGTGCTATTGCAAGTATATTTGTTGATTATATTGAAGCTAACCCTTTTCAACCACGCTCTGAATTTGAAGAACAAGCTTTAAATGAATTAGCTGCTTCTATCAAACATCAAGGTATTATTCAGCCAATTACTGTTCGTAAAATCGGACATGATAAATATCAGTTAATTTCCGGTGAACGTAGATTAAGAGCTTCTAAACTTGCTGGTTTGGAAGAAATTCCTGCTTATATTCGATTTGCAACTGATGGGCAAATGCTTGAAATGGCCTTGGTTGAGAATATTCAACGTGAAAACCTTAATGCTATAGAAGTTGCTCTTTCTTATCAGGCTTTAATTGATGAATGTAAACTTACACAAGAGCAAATGAGTGAAAAAGTTGGCAAAAACCGAACTACAATTACTAATTATCTCAGATTACTCAAGTTGCCTGCTGAAGTTCAATTGGATATTCGTGATGATAAAATAAGTATGGGGCATGCCCGTGCATTAATTACGTTGGATGATACAGAACAGCAATTGTTTATCACTAAACAAATTGTTGAAAAAGGGTTGTCAGTAAGGGAAGTTGAAAAAATGGTAAGAATTATCAATAATCCTGAAGAAAAAAAGATTAAAAAAACAAAAGATGCCTTACCCGAGAATTATAAATCAATAAAGGATTCTTTAATTCATCATTTTTCAACTAAAATAGAAATTAAAAGAAACAATAGAGGACGTGGTAATATCGTTATCCCTTTTGCTTCTGATAAGGATTTTGATAGAATCTTAACTTTATTGAAAGAAAATAAATAAATAAAAAACGTGATATTAAAAGGTAAGACTGATTTGTTGTTTATAGTTTTTAAAAAGAAAATGAAGTTAGTTTCATTGGTTCTTTTTATTAGCTTTATGATAATTATCTTATTTTCTGTAAATGGAAAAGCTCAGAGTTTAAAAGATAGTATCAGAGCTAATCATTCACCTCATAAAGCAACTATTTATTCGCTGGTTTTGCCAGGTTTAGGTCAGGCATATAACCAGCAGTACTGGAAAGTCCCGATTTTGTATGCTGGAATTGCTACAATTGCTTATTTTGCTGTTTTCAATACAGAAAGATATCATTTATACCGAACAGAGTTTGTTGCCAGAATTAATGGAGATACGTTGTCTTTAAATCCGAAATATGCCTTATATTCAGATAATACCGTTTTGCAACTAAAAAATTATTATCAGCGGAATCTGGAGTTTACTTACATTATGGCAGGTGTTGTGTATTTGCTTAACTTAATAGATGCCAGTGTTTATGCTCACTTATTTTCATTTGATGTAGGCAACGATCTCAGCTTAAGGGTCGATCCAATGATAAATAATAATACTTTTAGTTTTGACAATCCTCCTTCTGCCGGAGTGCGACTAACCTTAAAATTTTAAAATCTAAACCATTATAATAATGAAAATAGCCTTGCTTGGTTATGGAAAAATGGGCAAAGAAATCGAAAAAATTGCCTTTTTAAACCTAAAATTAAGAGCTTGTAATTAATTGATCAAAAGGCATTTATTTTTCAAACTATTAATATTTAGTGTTTTAAAAAAGCAGGTTTTACCTGCACACAAGCAACTTTTACAAACCTGTTTACATATTTTTTCTCCAATGTCGAATGTTTTAGATCGGAAACCGCAGTTTTAAGCTAAAGCATCAAATGTTTTTGCTCAGAAGTTGAATGTTAATACTGCAAATTGCTTTTTAATAGCAAGGGTATTAATTGTTGAAATTGATTATAAACTGTTTTTACGTCTTTCTTCAAGTAATTCTATTATGCGGTCTTTATCAGCAATAATTTCACTTAAATATGTAATCTCTTTTTCTAAAGCAATAATTTTATTTTCAAGAATACTTATATCCTTTTTTTGATTGATTTCATTTGATAAAGATAAATCAGGGTTATTGAAGCATTGAAAAAAATCAAAATCTATTACTTCAGAAATCTTTTTCAGCAAGCTAGTATCAATAGATTCTCTGTGAAATATGTCATATACATTATTGCGATTAGTATTTATTCTTCTTGCAAATTCACTGATTGGAAGCCCTTTCTCCCTGAGCTTTGATTCTATTATTTTTCCTATGCTTTGCATAGTGTAAAATTATAAATATGCTATAAAGTAGCATAATCAATACCGTATCTTATGATAATACATATGTGTAATAAATATTATTGCATATTTAAATAAATGTTTATCTTTGTACTTTAATATAAAAAGGAAGCATAGAAACTACTTTAAAAAACTGGTTTAATATTTTTTGAAATAAGCTATTTTAAAATATAAATAAAAACTACTAAAACATGGAACCTAATTTACTTATAATATCAAAATTCGAGATATATTCCATACTTAGATCAAGATTAATAACTCAAGACAGATGTATTAAAATTGATGGAAAAAAATTTTATTTTCTTCCAAGATTATACGATAGCTTTTTTAAGAATTTTGAAAGATCTTTTACTAATGAATTAGTGTATTTGCAAATTCAAAAAATCAAAATGTATTATTTTGATTCTCAAGATTTAGTCAGGGAAATTGTATTCAATGAGATAACAGATTTATTTTTTGATATTAAAGAAAAAACAATTTCAATTAAAATAAATGGTTACTTATATAAACTCTTTACTCCGATAAATAAGAGTCATGAAAAGTTTCAACTTTTCAAATTAAATGATGCTGCATTCAGCAGTATTACGATAGATCATAATCCTACTTTTATTAGTTACGTCGAAATCAATAAAGAAAACCTGAAGGTCTTCTGGGAAATTTCGAATTTCATCAATTCAAAAAGGCTTACAAAATTTTCAAAAAAAAACAGAGATAAAATTATCGAAGAAATAGAAAAAAGAAACTGGAGGGAGGCTTTATGGGAAGAATTGGCTTTTATATGTAAAACCCAAACTTTGGAGCTAGTAGACAAAAAATTCAACAAAAAAATAAGTTGAATATGATTAAATTGAAATAATTTTAAATAAATAAAAAAATAATTAATTGTAAAAGCATGAAAAAACTAAAAAACATTTTTGGACTGGCTTTAATTTTTCTTTTTAATATTGGATTTAGTCAAGTTATCGATTGGGAAAAATCAAATAAAGCTGATAATGAGCAATCTCAATTTGTATTTGACAAAACATTAATGCCCCAAATAAATACTTATATTATTGGGACACAACATCCAAAAAGCTACTCTGAAATTTATATACTAAAAAATGAAAATGATAATTTGGAAAATGCAAAAATTATTAAATTAGCGAACCTTCCTGATAAAGATAAATTTATTAAAATAGGTGAAGGGTATTTCTCTGAATATTCTACACAAATTGTTCTTATGAAAAATATTCGCACAAATGAATTTTATATTATCAATAAATTTATTTTTGATTGGAGTGAAATGAATAATAAAACATTGGATTATAAATACTTTGTAAAGCATACACCAAAAGTATTATCAAAAGAAGATCAATTGTTGCTTTCTAGTGTAAGGTCAATAATAGCATCTGCAAACATAAATATTAATAATTTAAAATCAATTCAAAAAAAATACTCTAACATTTATGGTGAGTTTGTTTCTTATAAAGTAAGCAAGGCTGATGTTTTGATATACAATAAAAATTTACAAGAGCTTAAAAAAAAGTATATGAGGTTAAAAGAAAAATCTGTTAGTATTGATTTTGACACCAAATTGACTACAGCTGAAGACATGACATATATAGCAATTACTGATTGGTACAATAACGTACAAGAATTATAAATTTCTATAATATAATTAAGTTTTATTAAGATTCACAAGCTTATCATAGTTGTTAATAAGCATTAGTTTGCTTTGTTTTGAAAATAAAAGTGGAGCAGAAACCACTTGAAAAAACGGTCTTGACTCACTCAAGTTTTAATTTAGTGGGGGCGGTTTTTGAAAAGCCTTATGAGTAGGGGAGTTTAAACAATAAAAACATGAAAAATTTAAATTTATTAGGTTTAGCACTTGTGGTAGTAATTTTATTAGCCTCTTGTGGTAATAATTCAATTAAAGAAAAAACAATTAAAGCAAACAGTATTTCAATATCAGGTGACGGTAAAGATTATATTAAAGTTGTCGATGGTGATTATATACTGAAAGTTGTGGAAGCCAAAGTTGCAATTTCAATCAAACTTGAATTAAATAAAAAGTATGATGGAGAAAAACAACCTGAAATGGGCAACTTAGCGTTAATTCCACTTGATAAATCTGGTTCAGCAGTCCCTGACCTTGGAGATAGCTTTTTACCAATGAATGAATGGGATAAAATTAAAGACCTCTTAAAAGGTGATGTTGGAAAACAAATAACAATTAGTTTTGTATGTGGACATTACTTTTCTGATAAAGACATGCTGAAACGAATAATGAAAGAAACTGAAAATTTTGAAATCAGATTTGCTGACATTACAGGTAGTTCTTCTTCAGAAAGTAACACTAATTCAAACAATGCTTTAGCTTCTTCAACTGACTGCGATCAGTTTATTAAGGATTATGAAACCTTTGTAGATGGCTATGTTAAAATCCTAAAAAAGTATAAAATAAATCAAACTGATCCAACTATTCTTAATGAATACACCGAAGTTTTGCAAAAAGCAACTGAAATGCAGACAAATGCTGCAAATTGTTCTGATCCAAAATATTCCTCTAAATTAATGGCTCTTGCAACTAAAATGACTAAAGCAGCGGCTGAATTGCAATAGATATTATTTGCTAATTATAAAAAACCCTGTTTCTAATCGAATATTCTGTCCTATCTTGTAAATAGTTGGCAGAGAGAAAAAGAAAAAAGTGAGTTGATATCAACTTGCTTTTTTTATAGTATTGCTTTATTGATGAGATAAAGTTGTTCTTTATTTTTTTCTTCTTTTAAGTTGCACTTCAACTTAATAACTCTTAATGTTCCACTATGCAATTTTAACGTGTCTTCATTTCTATTTATGATTTATGAAGATCAAAAAAATAATAAAAAATATCCGCTTATTTGCTCAAAGCCGATTAGCAGTTAAAAATACAGTATCCTATTAGCATTTCAATCCTGCTATTCTGGGAAAAAATATACAAATAATTAAACTTTTTAGCAGTAAATAAAAGTATTGCTGTAAATTTGCAAATTAAAATTCACATTTATAACTTGAATTGAGCACTTTTTATGAAAATAGCATTACTTGGTTATGGTAAAATGGGCAAAGAAATTGAAAGAATTGCCCTTGAACGGAATCATGAAATTTTAATGAGAATTGATTCTTTCGAAGATTGGAATGAGCACATCTATGATTTTCTGAAAGTGGATGTTGCAATTGAATTCAGTACGCCAGCTACTGTTCTCGACAACATTATGAAATGTTTTTCGGCAAATGTTCCTGTAGTTGTTGGAACAACAAGCTGGTATTCACAATTGGATACTGTAAGGGAACTTTGTATTGAAAAGAATCAGACATTATTTTATGCAATTAACTTTAGTGTTGGTGTAAATATTTTCTTTCAGATTAATAAAAAATTAGCTCAATTAATGAACTCTCACAGTGAGTATGAAGTTTATATGGAAGAAATTCATCATGCTCAAAAACTTGATGCACCAAGTGGAACTGCAATTACACTGGCAGATGATATTATTTCAACTTTGAATCGCAAAGAGAATTGGATTAATAATCTGGATGAGAGTGGAGATGTACTTGGAATAAAATCTGTTAGAGAGTCAAATGTTCCCGGAACACATATTATTACTTATGAATCTGCAAATGATATGATTGAAATTAAACATACCGCCAAAAACCGCTTGGGTTTTGCAATAGGTGCTATGTTGGCTGCTGAATTTATTGCAGGTAAAAAGGGTATTTACGAGATGAAAGATATGCTTTTTTAACAATTTTTAATGTAATAAATTTTTTATAATCAACGTTTAATAAGACTTTTGTAAACACATTCAACAAATAAATTTATGAGTATTTATGCAATTCTAACCATTTTATTTTTCATCCTGAGTTTAGTAGGTTTATGGAAACTTTTCGAAAAAGCCGGAAGTCCGGGATGGGTTGTTTTGATTCCCTTCTATAATTTTTATATCTGGCTCAAAATCATTAATAAACCTTTATGGTGGTATATTTTTATTCTGATTCCATTTATTAACGTTTTTACCATAATGCTTATGGTGGTAGAAATGGTAAAATG
>CAIZXK010000742.1 GCA_903936865.1 uncultured Bacteroidales bacterium
AATTAAATTATTTTTTTAAAAGTACAGCTTTTTATTAATGTAATATTTTGTAAATAAGTTCCTTCATTAGATCACCATCAGAAGTTGATGCGTTTTCTACTCCTTTCGATTTCATATCATATTCACGTAATATTGAGATAATCTGAAAAAGCTTTTCTATACTATATTTTTTTGATGCTTCTTCAAAATCTTTAATAAAGAATGGTGAAACACCTAAAACCGATGCTGCATTTTTCTGGCTTTTATCTGATAATTGCTGATAAGTGAGTATTTTATTGAAGAAGGGGTAAAGTATAATAATAACTTTTACCAAAGGATTTTCCTTTGGGTTGGCTGCAAAGTAATTAATAATCTGATTAGATTTAATAATATTTTTTGATCCAAGTGCTTTTTGTAATTCAAACACATTAAAATCTTTACTGATTCCTATATTTTCTTCAATAATCTCAGGTGTAATGGCTGTTTGAGCCGGTACATTAATAATTAGTTTATTAATTTCATTTACAATTTTTTGTAAATCATTACCAAGATAATCAGCTAATAATTTTGTAGCATTTGGGGTTATATTATAATTCTTTTGTTTAAGGAAATTAGTTATCCAATCTGGTAATTGGTTGTCATATAGTTTTTTAGATTCAAAGAAAATGCCTTTCTTTTCGATATTCTTTTTAAAGCTTGTTCTTCCATCAACTTTTTTATATTTATAGCAGAGCACTAATATAGTAGAGGGTTGAATATTATCAAGATAAGGTGCTAAATCTTCAATTTTGTCTAAATCCTGAGCTTCTTTAACTATTAAAACCTGATAATTGGCCATCATTGGAAAACGTTTGGCATTATTTATAATAGTTGGGATATCAACATCTTTGCCATACATTACTGTTTGATTGAATTCCTTTTCAGTATCATCAAGTATATATTTTTCAATATAATCTGATATTTCATTTATATAATAGGGTTCTTCACCTGATAACAAGTAAATTGGACGGTAAATCCTGTTTTTTAAATCTGTAAGTATTTGCTCAAATGTCATTAAATTGATTGTAAAATTATTTTATAAATTTCATTTAATATTAGTATGCTCATTCAATAGTTCGTTAAACTTTGACAAAGTATATACTTACAAAAAGCATATTCAATTGATTATTTCTTTATTATATATATAAATATGACTTTGTAAAAGTTTCAATATTAGCGACATATAAAAGTTTAACGTAGTTTAGCTCATTAATACTGATTATTATAATCAAAATACAAATGTTTGACTGTTAGTCCATTATTTATAAGTTGCTTTAAAGAATCAATACCAATTTCCAAATGTGAATCTAAAAAATTGGCAGTTACTTTTTTGTCAAGTTCTTCTGTTTTTACACCTTCAGAAATCATAGGTTGATCAGAAACCAATAAAATGGCACCCGTTGGGATATGATTTGCAAACCCAACAATGAAAATAGTAGCAGTTTCCATGTCAATTGCCATACTTCTGGTTTTTCTAAGGTAAGCTTTAAATTCATCATCATGTTCCCAAACTCTTCTGTTTGTGGTATATACAGTACCTGTCCAATAATCCAGGTTATGATCTCTAATGGTTGTGGATATGGCTTTTTGAAGATTAAATGCAGGTAAAGCAGGTACTTCCTTAGGAAAATAATCTCTAGAAGTTCCTTCTCCTCTTATAGCTGCAATTGGAAGTATAAGATCTCCAATTTTATTTTTCCTTTTTAATCCACCGCATTTACCAAGAAATAACACTGCTTTTGGTTTTATTGCACTTAATAAATCCATTATGGTTGCAGCATTTGCACTTCCCATTCCAAAATTAATTATTGTAATGTTATTAGCGGTTGCACTTTGCATAGCTTTTTCATTTCCCATTACTTCAACATTATATTTTTCTGCAAACATTTCAACATATTGAGTGAAATTAACCAGTAAAATATATTGTCCAAAGTCTTTTAAGTCAGTACCGGTATAGCGAGGTAGCCAATTTTCAACGATTTCTTCTTTTGTTTTCATAAAAATATTTTTAAAAAATTTTACAAATTTACGTTATTATAAAATATACATTGACAAATTCTTAAAACAAATAGTTGAGATTTATGTAAAACGCTGAATTTCCATCTTGTACATTATTTGTTCTTCCATATGTAAAGTTTAGTACAAAATTTGAATTTAATACAAAATGAAGACTACTGCCATAGCCAACATGGATTTTTTCATCATCAAAATCTATTTTGTAGTCAACAGGAATATTAGTTTTGTTAAAATCATAAAATTGAATAACTTGACCTATATCAGAGAATCCACTTAATGCAATATAAAAATTCTGTTTTAAAAATTTAGTTCTTAAAAATTTCCACCTTGCTTCAAAGTTTCCATATAACATACCTTCGCCAACAATCCTGTTTCTTAATATACCTCTTAATGTTTTGGCACCTCCCAGTCCATCTCTTGTTGGTTTATTTGATGAAAATAAAAAGGGGAGCATATAAAAAGGCATTTCACCAGCAATTTTTCCTTGATATGCAATACGGCAGGCAAGATTTAAGACGTCTTTTTTAAGCGTAAAATATTGACGATGGCTTATTGCCATTTGAGCATAGTTATATTTATTGCCAATAACTGAAGGTGAAAGTAGCAATAATGCTTCTGTCCAGATTCCTTTCATTGGATTAGCTTCATTATCGCGGGTATCATATACCAATCCTATCTTTATTAGTTGGGTTGTTCCGCCCTGCTGTTGATCTTCTGGAATTATTTTCCACGTTTTATACTTTTCATATAAGCTAGTCGAATCATTTACTACCGGTAATAATTTATCTGAATCTTTTCCTTCATTCAAGCGACTTATATCAACTTTTCCAATAGTATTATCATAAATTCCATAACCTAAAATCCATTGCAGATTCTTGTTTTTTCTTAAACTTTGAAAATCCAAAACAGCTCTAAGCAGTTGCCGATCAATTCTATAAAACATTCTTGAAATGTAATTTACATTATTTTCGACTTCATAATCATGATTATAATAGGCTTTATAACCATTGAATCCATAAAAATCAAGTGCTTGTTCCTGGAAATAACTCAAATCACCTGTAAACCTGATTCCTTTTATTAAATATTTCGAATCATAGGTTATTTGATTGATTCCACTGCCTTTTGTTGTTCTAGACCATTCTAAATAAATGGAATGCCGATAATCAGGATAAATTGTTCCATTGCCATAATCATAAAGATTTACTGCAGCACCATATTTAAATCCAATATCTGAATCAAAAGCAATTGCAGGAACTGCTCCAAAACTCCAACCCTTGATTTGTTTTTCCTTTTTCTCAGTTGCAGTTATTGTATCTGTTTGTCCATTAGTAATTAGATACAACAAAAAAAAGTTTATTATTAATAGTTGTTTTTTCAAATAAATATAGCTATAATGTTGAATCAATGAATTTTACTAAATTTATTAAATCTTTTTCATCTTTTGGAGATATTTTATTTTCTTTTATAAATGTTTGTATTTTAGGATTATCAGCAAATTGTTTCATTAATCTTTTTTTAGTAGATTCAGTTTTTAATAAATTATTTTTCATAAAAAAATAATAGTTTTTAACAATTATCAATTCATCATCTCTATTTCCAACAGCTAATGCTTCATTATATTTTGCTTCTTTTACTTTTGCCGAATAATTAGATAATAAGGTAATTTTACCATTGAAAATAACTTTTGAAAAACCATTTAATATGAAGTTTCCTAATACATTAGAAGTTATAAAATATTCGTTTTTTTCTTTTAATTTAAAATATTGAGTTTGGTTTGCTGGTAAAATTTTAATTTTATCTGCATCCTTTATTTCAATTACATTGTTAAAAACATCAATTTTTATAAGTACATTATTTATAGGTATAGAATCTATTGTAGTCATTATATCAGACAATTGCCATTCTTCAGAAATGTAATTGCTTCCTAAAATTTTTGCTTCATAACGTTTTTCTGTAAAATGATATGTATTTAAACTCAACGTTTGTGGCGAATTGCTATTTTCATTATAAATTACCTGACTTTTTGCTGAAAACGAATTTGAACTAAGAATAATAATAATTGGTAATATTTTTCTAAAGAAGGATAAATTTCTCATATTCTGTGGTTTGTTTTTTTATAAATGGATATTTTAAATGAAAATAATTTGATTTTGTAAAATTAATACTTCTTTTTAAATATAAGGCATTTCAATTAAGAAAAAGATTGTAGATTTGTATTTTAAAAAGAATTATGCTGTTTATTTATGATATTGCTTGATTTTCCTACGTTTCCTTTTAGAATTCGTAATAGTAACAGAGGCGAGGAAATTTTTGATATAATACGAAAAAAATTCATTTTACTTACTGAAGAAGAATGGGTTAGGCAACATTGTATTATGCATTTAATTAATGACAAAGGATATCCGGCCTCTTTAATTTCAGTGGAAAAGGCATTAAAAGTTAATAATCTTACCAAACGAACGGATATTGTTATTTTTGGACGTGATTTGAAGCCTAAAATGATTGTTGAATGTAAAGCACCTCAAATTATAATTTCTAACGATGTTTTTAATCAGATTGCCAGATATAATATGTCCCTTAATGTTGATTATTTATTAGTAACTAATGGTTTGCAGCATTATAGTTGTTATATTAATCATAATAAGAATAGTTTTAGTTTTTTAGAAAAAATACCTGAATATCAAGAAATAATACAATATCAAGTCTGATAAAAAACAATTATGGGTGAAAAAAAGGCATGTAAAAAAAATGAGAATATTTCAAAAGATGAAGCGAAATATAGTTGTAAAAAGTGTGAGCGGTTTTCAAAAAAGGAAAAGCATTTATGTAAACCCAAACAAATAGAAAAGTAATTTAGAAAATAATAAAAGAAATTTATGAAAGCAATGATTTTTGCAGCTGGTTTAGGTACCCGATTAAAACCTTTAACAAACAATAGCCCAAAAGCTTTAGTAGAAATAAATGGTGAAACATTAATAGCTGGAGTTATCAGAAAACTCAAAAATGCAGGAGTAACTGATATAATAGTAAATATTCATCATTTTGCCAATCAAATGATTGAGTATTTTAAAGTTAATAATTTTGGTGTGAATATTGAACTTTCCGATGAAAGTAGATTTTTACTCGATACTGGTGGTGGATTAAAAAAAGCAGCACATTTTTTTAATGATGGTAAGCCTTTTTTTGCATATAATGTTGATATTTTATCAAATATTGATTTAATTAAAATGTACAATCAACATATTCAAAATAATGCATTGGCAACGTTGGCTGTTAAAAACAGAAAAAGTATGCGTTTTTTGTTGTTTGATGACAGAGATTTACTCTCGGGATGGGAGAATTTAGCTTCCAGGGAATTAAGATTAATCAGGGGAGTGAGAGAAGAATTAAATGCATTTGCTTTTAGTGGAATACAAGTTATTGATCCTAAGGTATTGGAAATGTTTGCAGAAGTTGGAAAGTTTTCAATTGTAGATGTTTATTTGCGATTGGCTGATATTGAAAATATTAATGCATTTCACCATGATGAAGATTATTGGTTTGATTTAGGAACTTTTAAGCAATTGCAGGAAGCACAGGATTTTATTAAAACCATTTAAATAAAAAACACGTATTGTTTTATTTTACAAATAAGTATAATATAATATGCGAAAATACCTAAAGCATTTATGGATGTATTTTTAAAAAAAGTAGCAGATTATTTATTTGAATATCATAAAGATGATTTGAGTGAAATTTGTATTGTTTTTCCAAACAGAAGAGCTGGGTTATATCTTAAAAAATATCTTTCCGAAAACTATAATACAACATTGTGGCTTCCTCAAATATATGCTATAGAGGATTTTATTGATGAATTGGCACCAATTTCTTTAATAGATAATTTTGCTATGATTTTCGAGATTTATAAAATTCATTGTGAAATTGAAAATACTGATGCTAAGACCTTTGATGAGTTTTTGAATTTAGGGGATATTTTAATACATGATTTTAATGAGATAGATTTGTATTTGGCGGATGCTAAAAGTTTATTTAGTTACTTATCTGAATCTAAAGCTATTTCAATTTGGAATTTAGATGGTAAGGAACTAACTAATTTTCAAAAAAAATATTTGAAATTTTATAACTCATTATTTGAGTATTATTTAAGATTAAATAAAAATTTATTTGAACAACAAATTGGCTATCAAGGAAAGTTATATCGTTATGTTGCAGAAAACATTGGTAGTATTGTTGAAAATATAAAATGGAAGAAAATAGTTTTTGCTGGATTTAATGCCTTAACATCTTCAGAAGAGTCAATTATCCTTTCATTAAAAAAGCATGGAATTGCAACTGTTTTGTGGGATACTGATTCATATTATGTTGATAATGATATTCAGGAAGCGGGTAAATTTATAAGAAAATACCTAAATAGTTGGCTTGATCCTGAGTATTTATGGAAAGAGGAAAATTATAAATATAGTTCAAAATCAATAAATTTAATAGGAGTTCCAATGAAACTGGGACAGGCAAAATATACAGGCGATATTATGTCTGATTTAATTAAAAATCAGGGTTCTGTTGATGATACTGCTGTAATTTTATGCGATGAAAATTTATTGTTCCCAGTTTTAAATGCAATACCACCTGAAATCAAATCTTTTAATCTCACAATGGGATTACCTTTTAAAAGTACAATGCTTTATAATCTGGTTGATTGTATTTTGTTATTACATGAAAATAAACATCGGCTATCAAATATAGAAAAGGGTAGAAATGGGTTTTATTTTAAAGATATTTTAAATGTATTGGATAATTCTTATCTGAAAATTTATTTTAACTTTGATAGCATCGTTAAAGATATTAAGAAGTCGAATCGGGTATTTTATTATTATGAAGATATTAGAAATAGAAATTTTGAAAACAATGAATTGGAAATTAGTTTTTTATCCTGTGTTTTTAATAATTGGCAAAATGATAAGGATATTGTTCTGCAGTTAAAATTATTTTTACACATATTGCGACAGAATATTGCAAATGAAGATGAAAAATTAGTTGAAAATGAAATAATTTTTCATTTTGCAAAATTGTTGCAAAAATTATCACAAATATCTGAAAATAATACAGAAGAATTAAAAATTTCAACTTTTCGAAAACTTTTTAAAAGAATAATAGCTAATCAATCTATTCCATTATATGGTGAACCACTTGAAGGTATGCAAGTAATGGGAATGTTGGAAACACGTACATTAGATTTCAGGAATATTATATTGTTATCAGTTAACGAAGGAATTTTGCCGGCATCGAGAAGTTTTAATTCTTTTATCCCTATTGATATAAAGAAGCTATTCGGATTGCCTGATTATAGTGATAAAGATGCTATTTTTGCTTATCATTTTTATAGATTGCTTCAAAATGCTGAAAATATAAATATCTTATATAATACGGAACCGGATGAATTTTCAGATGGTGATAAAAGTCGGTTTATATACCAAATTATCAATGAGTTGCCAAAGTATAATTCTAATATAATAATTAAAGAGTATATTTTAAATATAACATCTGAAATAACGCAAGTAGAGCAGGAAATCATAATTCAAAAAGATAATTTTGTATTTCAACGATTAAATGAAATAGCCATTAAAGGATTTTCTGCCAGCAAGTTAAATGATTATATAAATTGTTCGTTGCAATTTTATTACAAGCACATAGCAGAAATTGCCGAGCCTGACGAAACTGAAGAAGTCATCCAGGCGAACACATTGGGTTCTGTTATTCATGAAGTTTTATCTGAGCTTTATGAACCTTTTATTGGTAAAGTTTTACAAATTGAATCTGTAAAGGGTTTATTATCAACTTTAGATGAAATTACAGATAAACATTTTGAAAAACAATATAAAGATGGTGATGTAAGTTTTGGTATAAATCTTCTGACTGTAAAGATGGCAAAGATGTATATTCGCAATTTGCTTACTAATGAGATAGGAAATATTTCTCAATTAGCCAAAGAAAATTTATTTTTGAGCATTAAAATGCTTGAAGAAAAGCTGGAATGTATAATTGATTGTAATATTGATGGTATTCCTTTTGTTAAATTGATTGGCTTTGTTGATCGTATTGACGTTATTGGGAATAAAATCAGAATTGTAGATTATAAAACAGGAAAAGTTGAACAAAGTAATGTAAAAATAAATAATCCCGATTCGTTAATTTCTGATAATAAGTATTCTAAAGGATTGCAGCTAATGGTTTATGCGTTATTGTATGCGAAAGAGAATCCTGAATATAGTCAGTCGTTACATGCAGGAATTTTGTCGTTGCGAAATCAGATGAAAGGATTTATTGGTCTGATTTATAATGGAAAAGATGAATTAAATTCTGTTGATATTATACAATTTGAAAATATTTTAATTTCTCTGTTTAAAGATATTTTTGATAGTAAGCTGCCTTTTTCTCAGACAAAAATTCTTGATAATTGCAAATACTGTGTATATAAAGAGATTTGTGGAAGATAGGTTTTTTGGCATAAAAATTGTTGTAAAATTTGTAAAATTAATTCAAATTAAAATTTTAAACACATGAAAAAAATTGCAATTGTTTTACTCCTCTTGTTTTTTACAATAAAGACATTTTCTCAATCAGAAGAAAGATTCGTAGTTAAAATAAATCCTTTAAGTGCTTTATTAAGTACAGGTTCATTGTTTTTAGAAACAAAACTTGATAATTCAAAATCCCTTCAATTGGGGGTTGCATATATGGGTTTAAGTGCTGGGGATTTAAAATATTCAGGGATTATTCTTACTCCCGAAATGCGTTTTTATATGAAAGAAAGAGCAATTTCAGGAGGTTATATAGCTCCTTATTTTAGGTTTCAACGTTATAGCATTTCTGATGAAAGCACTTCCCCCAACAGCGAAATATCTTACACATCCTTTGGTGGTGGATTATTATTTGGCAGACAATGGGTTTTTGAAAGTGGTTTTGTTTTTGATTTGTTTGGAGGTCCAAGTTATAATGAAGGTAAATTTAAATATGAATCAGGTAGTTCAAGCGAAGATAATTTTCTGTTTGGACTTAATGGAATGGGAATCAGAATCGGTGTAGCCATAGGTTTTGGCTTTTGACAAAAACAATTTATTTGAATCCTGCGATTATTTGAAATTGCATTTTTTTAAAAAAAGGATGACTCTTTTTTGAGTCATCCTTAATCAACTTAAATCACTAAACTAATTTAAAAGCGAAATGCAAACAAATTATTTCTTAATAAATTTCTGTGTTTTAATTGTATCAGAATTATAAAATTTGATTAAATAAACTCCCTTCTGCAATTGGGAAATGTCAATTTTCTGAATAATTTCATTGTATATATTGCCCGATTTACATATTTGTCCTATTAAATTATAAACTTCATATTTACAGTTTTTTATTGTTATACCTTCAATGCAAAGTTCTTTAAATGCAGGGTTTGGATAAATTTTTAATAAATTGTTAATCAATTTGTTATTATTAATACCAACATATCCCTGAAAAATTTCGGGTGATAATAACATTAAATTTTGAATATGGCTGATAGTTTGATTTAGAGAAGAAATTGATGATGCAGTTGTATAGCAAATATCAATTTCTTGTATTCCATTTGGATGAAAAGCAAAGGGACCCATTGATGAAACCATTCTTTAACTTCACTATTTACATTTTCCATCGGTTTGTTTTTTTTAGGATTTTCAGTTGAAAATAACCCAAGCATACTTAAAAGCATTATCCATGTCATATACTAAGTTTTATACTAAAAAAGTAATTTTTAGTCCTCTGTTTTATTAATTGTTTTTGGATGCAACATCGCCAACTGTAGAGCAATAGCAACAACCACAACTCCTGCCAACAAAACAAAGTCTTTGCCTAAATTGCCGGCATCAGCCGATTTTCCAAGAAAATTGGTAATGACAGCTCCTGCAGAAATACCAGCCAAATTCATGATACCATAACCGGTTGCCCTGTAACGAGGCGAAACGAATTGACAAAGTATAGGCATACTGTTTACATCATAAATACCAAATCCAAGTCCAAAGCAGATAGCACCTGCAACTATAGGTAGAAAACTTTGACCATAACCCAGAAGAATTAGAGCGGGTATAGTCAATGAAAGACCAATAACCCCGGTATATATTCTACCTCTCAATACTTTTTGGACCCATTTATCGGAAATAATTCCCCCAATCAGAACTCCGAACAAAGAAGCCATGGCAATGGTTATAGTTGCCATTGGTCCCGCTTGTGCCATATCTAAATTCAGACTTTCGGAAAAAAGTGTCGGAAGCCAGTTTTTGGTAGCCCAGCCCGGTAAACTTGGAGCTGAAAAATTGAACAAAATCACCCAGAATGAAATATTTCCAAATAATATTGCTAAACCTTTGAAAGAAGAGCCAAATTCTTTAAAAAATGAATTGCTAACTTTCGACTCTAGTTGATAAGCTTTTTTCTCTTTGAGGAAAATAATTAAAATTACACTGTAAGCCATACCAATCAAACCAAACGAATGAAAGGTTAATTGCCATGAAAAGTTACTGGCAATTGTAGCTCCGAATCCACCGAGTGCTTGCCCTAAATATATTCCAGTAGTATGTATTCCTATTGCCAAAGAACGTGTTTTGCCTTGATGATAATCAGCAATAAGCGATAGTCCTGCGGGGATGTAAAAGGCTTCACTAATGCCCATTATTGCACGTAAAACGTACAATTCGTTGAATGTAGTTGCATATCCCATCATCAATGTTACCATCGACCAAACAAAAAGACTTCCAACTATTAACCACTTTCTATTAACTCTGTCAGCAAAAATTCCTGAAATTGGACTCATTAATGCATATATCCACAGAAATACGGCCATTAACCGACCAAAGTTGGTTGCCGAAACCAGCTCTTGGATATCTATCATCATAGATGGCTTCATTGTAGAAAGCATCTGCCGGTCTAAATAGTTGAGCAAGCCCACTAACCATAATAAACTTACAACAATCCAGGGATAATATTTTGTGCTTTTAGCGCTTTGCATGTATCTAATTATTATAACAATTACTCAAGCAGTTTGAAATTTGGTTCTTTTCCTCTTCGGAATAGGGCAAATAGGGTTTTGCCATGTAGGGTTCGCAAAAACCTTTTTGATGCAATGCTTCTTTTATAATCTTAATAAAATTCCCTTTTCCAACCTGATATAAAGTAGAACTAATATTTGTTACTTCATCTTGAAGTTTGTTTATTGCATCAACATCTCTTTTAACAGAGGCTTCGTATAACTTTACAAATAATTCAGGATAAATATTTGCACCGCCATTTACACCGCCGCTTGCTCCAAGAAGTACACATTGTGATAATATCTCTTCAGGACCTACAAAAACTGTAAATTCAGGATTGTTTTTCAATAAGAATAATAATTTTTGAAAATAAAACAAATCACCCGAGCTATCTTTTAAGCCAATAATTCCCGGTATTTTTGTTGCTTTCATTACAGTATCAATTGAGATATTGATGTGTGTTCGTGAAGGCATATTATACATATACATTGGTAGCGTAATGTTTTTTGCAACTTCATTGTAGTAATCTAACAATTCGTTCTGCTCAACGTGGTAATAAAAAGGTGGAGCCAAAACCACAGCATCTGCACCAAATTGACATGCTATTTTTTCTAACTTTAATGTTTCTTGCATCGATGGGTCGGTAATTCCAATCAACACCGGCACTCTTTTATTCACGATTCTACAAGTTTCTTCTATCACTTCTTTTCTAATCTCAGAACTCAATCTCGCCAATTCGCCCGTAGTACCTAGTACAAAAACACCACTAACTCCACCTGCAATTACGTGATTAATAACCTTTTCTAATCCTTTTACATCCAAATGGCTTTCGTCGATTAAGGGTGTAACCAATGGTGGAACTATTCCACTTAGTTTTAAACTGTTCGAATTCATATTCATCTTATTTTGAATTTATTTTATTATTTAACGCTTTTAGGCCATTCTCCATTTACAATAGGAGTGGAAGTGATTTTTAATGGATTAACTGCTACATGCTTAATGAGTTTTCTTCGCCAGGTATAGGTTATATGCACTAGTCCATCGTTGGTCTGTATAATTGCCGGATACGAATATTCGTGTTCAATATCTTTGTCATTCTCAACCATACAAACAGCACTCCATTTTAGGCCATCATTTGAAATGGCTAAATGCAATTGATTTCTTTTACCTTGCTTTTTCGAACGGTCGATGTGATTGTAAATAAGCAAATGTCGACCATCTTTCAGGGTTACAGCATCAATTCCACTGTTGTTATTTGGCAAGTCGATTGGAGTTAGTTTTGTCCATGTTTCGCCATTATCCGTTGTCCACGAAGAGTAAATTTTATTGCTTTTGGTACGATTTAGTATTTGCAACTTTCCATTAGGATGCTTTAAAACTGTGGGTTGAATTGCCGAAAGCGTATCTCCTCCATTGAGTGCTTCCGTTCTTTCCCATGTCTTACCTAAGTCTTTTGTCCATTCAATATGAACCCTCCAACCGTTGTTTTCTGTACTTGAAGGACATAGTAACCTTCCATCGGACAGCAATACTGCTTTATTTCTAATTGGACCCCATATCGTATCTGCAAATCGAGTCGCTTTCGACCAGGTCTTACCATTATCGGTCGAAGTTTTCATCTCGCCCCACCAATCAGCACAATTAGGGCCTACTTTGTAAAACAAAATCAATGTCCCTTTTTCAAAATACAATACCGGATTCCATGTTGGATATCTTAATGTTTCATTTATTATTCCATTGACAATTTCAACAGGTTTTGACCATTTCCCATTTAGCTCCCGACTTAACCAGATTCCAACATCTTTGTGCTTTTCGTGCGTTCCTCCAAACCAAGAAGTGACTAAACCCTCAGGCGTTTCTTCGATAGTGGAAGCATGACATTGAGGAAAAGGTACATCTTTTGCTTTATAAATAAACTCAGCTTTTTTTATACATTTGGTGTTTGCACTGTAGATTTGCTGATAACCAAAGAGTAGCAAAGTAAGTAAGAATATGTTTTTTGTTAATTTATTCATAATGGTATTTAATTTCATCAATTACAATAAATGCTTATTTCATCGTCAGTCTTTTCACGCTAAAAGTAAGTTTATTACTAGCGGCGGCGCTGATATAAATGTAAGCACGATATTTACCATCTTCCGACTCAAC
>CAIZXK010000743.1 GCA_903936865.1 uncultured Bacteroidales bacterium
CCAAGCATTTCCACATAAGCCTTGGAAATTGCCAAACCCAATCCGGCTCCCTGATATGCCATTTTATCAGAAATATCAGCCTGAATAAAACGCTCAAAAATAGCTTGATGCCTTTCTTTTGGAATACCGATTCCTGTGTCTTTAACGTAAAACTCAAGTTCATTTGTCTCATTGTCCGTTTTTAGATTATAACCAAATTCAATTGAGCCGTTATGAGTATATTTTATGGCATTCTTTACCAGGTTGGTAAGTATGGCATATAGTTTTTCGCGATCGGTAGTAACAACTGCTTCCTTTGCAGGTAATGCGTTATTAAAAGAAAATTTTAGTTTTTTGGTTTCTGCTTCGGGTTTGAAGAAAGTGTAAATATATTCAATTTGTTCGTTAATATTCGATTCCTTTCTTTCAATCTTTATCAAACCGGCTTCTATTTTTGAAATATCAATTATATCGTTAATAATATTGAGCATCCGCTTCCCGCTTTTCTCTATAATTTTAATATATGCCTGTTGCTCCTCACCACTAAGTTCGGGTGCTTTCAACAAATCGGCAAACCCCAGAATGCCATTCATTGGTGTTCGTATTTCATGCGACATATTAGCAAGAAAAGCAGATTTGAGGCGGTCGCTTTCTTCGGCTTTTTCTTTGGCTTTTATTATTTCTTGTTCAGCAAGTTTGCGTTCGCTTATATCTCTGGTTATATTCATCATTGCAGGACGGTTCTGATAATTTATCATCAAAACATTTATTTCAACAGGAACATTATTCCCGTTTTTGTGCTTAACAATAGTTTCAAAGTTCGAAAATCCTTTTAATTGCAACTCATTAATGCGATTCTTTATTTTTTCATCAGAATTATCTATTTCCAAATCGGATGCTTTCATATTTGATAGTTCCAATTTCGAATATCCAATCATTGCTCCTGCTGCTTCGTTCATCTCAAGAAAATTGGATAGCTTTCCATCGGGAGAGATATGGAAAATGGTTATTCCATCCTTATTTGCTTCAAAAAGATCACGGTATTTTTTTTCACTATTATTTAGTTCGCTTTGTGTAATGAACTGGTTTTCGCTATAAGAAAAAAGTAAACGTGAAACAAAAACACCACTTGATAAAATTACAAGAAATGAAAGTGTAATGTGCTCGTTATAAAATGTATGTGTACCATTTAAAAGTGCAAAACTTAATCCTGCAAATAATAACCAGATTAAAAAAGCAGTTAAAATTGATACAATAAAAATCATATTATTTGCTTGAATTTTCTTATCTGAAGGCAAGCCTAACATTTTGCAAATAAGTGGAAGTTTGAGCAGTGATTCCGAAACCAGAATAAGAATTATAATATTAACACTATCCTTAATTGCAAATGAATAAAGGGTATCAATAGGTAATTTTTGAATAGTATCCTGTTTCCAGAAAGGAGGATTGAAAGCAAGTATCGTATTAAATTGAAAAATATAATAATAACTAACCAACAGAATACTAGGTATAATAATAACTAAAATGCGGAAAGGTAATTTTTTAATCTTTTTAAAATAACTCCTATCATAAAGCAATCCACTCAAGATATAAATGCACACAAAAATGATTGATGTAATTAAATTAGCCCAACCATTGTTAGCCCAAAGTAAAAACGGAAATAATGCCCCACCGGCTACTCCGGCAATAACTCCATAATACCATCCAAAAGCCATAGCAACAAGTATAGGGAATAAAAGAGACCATGGAATGTCAATCATTACATCTCCCATCATGGAAGTAATTCCATAAGGTGCAAACAATAAGCTTAGCAGTCCCAAAATTACCGAAATTCCAACTTTTCTTTTTACATTAAAAGTACTTAATTTATTCATAAAACATTTTTTTAATGCTGAATAACCTCATAGTCTGACTGATGTTTCAGAAGCAATTCTAAAAAATCATTCAAATGCTCACCTATTCTTTGTTATTTCTATTTATCGGGACTTCTAAAAATTGCTTTTTCTTCGTTGAACTTCAATTTTAAAGTCCTCATTTACATTAGTAAAATGCGGTTTTAAAATCTTGTTCGCCTCGAAAAATCTAATTTTTAGAAACCCTCTTAAGTCCAAATATCAATTTTATTGCGAAATTACTAATTCATGCACGTAAGTGGGTGTAAAAAAATATCGCCGTAAATTAATATTTGACCATACAA
>CAIZXK010000744.1 GCA_903936865.1 uncultured Bacteroidales bacterium
ATATTAACACCTCATTTCAAAGAATTTGAAAGACTTACTCACAAAGTGGAAAATGATTTTGATCGCAACCGATTACAACGTGAATTCTCAATAAGACATAAAGTTTATATAGTCCTGAAGGGAGCAAATACAGCAATAACCACACCCCAGGGTGATTGTTTTTTTAACACAACAGGAAACCCTGGAATGGCAACTGGAGGTAGTGGTGATGTATTAACAGGATTTTTGGTTAGTTTACTTTCTCAGGGTTATAGTTCTTTTGATGCATCGATACTTGGAGTGTTTCTTCATGGTTTGGCTGGGGATATCTTTGCAGGAAAGAACTCCGAAGAATCTTTAATTGCTAGTGATTTGGCAGAAAATATCGGATGGGCAATAAAGGAAATAAGTAGCTAAAAACTTAAAATTCAATAAAGAAATTTCAATATAGTAAAGACTTGTAATGTTTTTTTTATTTTAGATACTTCAAACATAATGTACTCCAAACATTATTGTTTAACTTTGCAAATTAAAAAAAATCGTAATGGAACAAATATTAATCTATTTTTTATTATTTATCACAATTATAATCAGTGGTTCAGCCATATTTTTGTTTAAAACAGATAACCCCAAAGTATTAAAATTAATTTTGGCATTTAGTGGAGCATTTTTACTCGCAATAAGCTTTTTAAATTTAGTTCCCGAAGTATTTTCAGGAGGATTAAACAAAGCGGGAATATTTATATTGATTGGCTTTGTATTACAGCTTTTACTTGAACTTTTAACAAAAGGTATAGAACACGGACATGGTCACGTTCATGAATGTTGTGAAGAACATGATCATAGTGTTCATTTTCCAAAAGTTGCACCAATTGGATTAATGATTGGGATATGTTTGCATTCATTTTTGGAAGGAATGCCTCTGATACAAGGAATGCATAATCATGATCTGGAAGGAATTCAGCATTCACTAACTATCGGTACTATTATTCACAATATACCTATTTCATTTGTATTAATGAGTATTTTCATACAATCTGGAATGAGCAGAAAAAGAGCATTTGGTTTGCTCGGAATATTTGCCTTGATGACTCCGGCCGGTTCATTATTAAGCAGTATGTTAAGTCATGAATTTATTCATGATTTTGAATCTTATTTCAGTATAATTATGGGTATTGTTGTTGGTATTTTCTTACATGTATCCACTTCTATATTGTTTGAAACAAGTGAAGATCATCAATATAATATCAAGAAGTTTGCAACCGTAATATTGGGGATTGCAATTGCATTACTAATTCCTATGCACTAAAAAGAGATGAAGTTATCAATAATTATTGTTAATTATAATGTTGAATATTTTTTGGAGCAATGTTTACATTCTGTTTATTCAGCATGTGAAGGAATTGAATCCGAGGTATTTGTAGTTGACAATAATTCTGTTGATGGTTCAATTAATATGATTAAAGAAAAATTTCCTCAACTTGTTTTAATTGAAAATAAGGATAATAGAGGGTTTTCTAAAGCAAATAATCAAGCAATAAGCATAGCAAATGGAGAGTATGTTCTGTTATTAAACCCTGATACCGTAGTTGAAAAAGATACTTTCTCTAAGGTTATCGAATACATGGATTTTAATAAGGAAGCTGGTGGTTTGGGTGTTAAAATGATTGATGGGAAAGGCCATTTTTTACCTGAATCAAAACGTGGGTTGCCTACTCCTGAAGTTGCATTTTATAAAGTTTTCGGATTATCGAAGTTATTTCCTAAGTCAAGGAAATTTGGTAAATATCATTTGAGTTATTTGGATAATGATGAAATTCACGAAGTTGAAATTTTAGCTGGTGCTTTTATGCTAATTCGAAAAAGTGTTTTGGATAAAATTGGTTATCTGGATGAAAACTTCTTTATGTATGGCGAAGATATTGATTTATCATATCGAATTATCAAGGAAGGGTTTAAAAATATCTATTTTCCCAAAACCAGAATTATTCATTATAAAGGCGAAAGTACAAAGAAAAGTAGTGTAAACTATGTCTTTATATTTTATAATGCAATGATTATCTTTGCTAAAAAGCACTATTCTCAAAAGAATGCCAGATTATTTTCATTATTCATCAATTTTGCAATTTACATCAGAGCATCATTGTCCGTATTAAAACGTTTTTTTAGTAATATTTTTTTACCAATTATCGATGCTGGAATAATCTGGATTGGGTTTTATTTTATTAAGAATTATTGGTCTCAATATTCTTTTTCTGTTAGTTATGAGTATTATCCAAAAGAATATATATTGATAATTGTTCCTGTTTATATTTCAATTTGGTTGATTTCATTTTTTTTGATAGGAGGTTATGAAAAACCTCATAAAGTATCAAAAATTATACAAGGTATTGCACTTGGAACTGTTGCAATATTAGTTATTTATGCTATTCAGGATATTTCTCTAAGGTATTCAAGAGCATTAATATTTTTAGGAGCATTCTGGTGTGTTTTTTCAATGCTGATTACTAGATTTGCATTGCATTTTTCAGGAATTAAAGCTTATAGAATAGGGGAGAATATAAATAAACGATTTGCTATCGTAGGTGATAGGGATGAAGCGGAAAGGGTTGCTGATTTACTAAGGAAAACAGGTATAAATCATGGTTTTATCGGTTTGGTAAGTATTGGTGATTCGCTAAAGAATAAAAATTTTATAGGTAATATTTCGCAAATTAATGATATTGTTGATATTTATAAAATTGATGAGGTTATTTTCTGTTCAAAAAGTATTAGTGCTTCAGATATAATCAGTAATATGTCAGAATTGAAGTATAAAACCATTGATTATAAAATTGCACCACCCGAAAGTTTATTTTTAATTGGCAGCAATTCGATAAATACATCCGGGGATCTATATGTTATTGACATTAATGCCATTAACAAATCACAAAATAAACGAAACAAAAGAATATTGGATTTTATTATTAGCTTACTATTGTTAGTAATTTCACCCTTGTTTTTGTTTTTTCAGAAAAAGCCGTTTGGATTTATGGGAAATGCAATTAATGTATTGATTGGAAAAAGTACCTGGGTAGGATATTATCAAGGGATTGATAACAAAAGAGATAAATTACCTGTGATAAAAAAAGGTATATTAAATACTTGTGATTTGCTAAAGAATAAGAAAATTACAATGGAAACTGCAGAAAAGATTAATTTATTGTATTCGCGCGATTACAAATTGCTGAATGATATTTTGATAATTATTAATAATTTACGGGAACTGGGAAGATAATTATTCTTGCTGGTTTTGTAAATGTTTCATCGTAAATGAAAAAGTGCTTCCTTTACCTTCTTCGCTTTCTATTTTGATAATGCCCCCATGTTTTTCAACAAACTCTTTGCAAAGTAATAATCCTAATCCTGTACTTGCTTCACCTTCAGTTCCTGTTCTGCTTGTTTGTTCATCAATCTTGAATAATTTAGTTTTAAATTCTTCATTCATTCCTATACCGGTATCCTGTATAAATATTTCTACATTATTTTCATTGATAATTTTAAAATAAATAGTAATACTACCATTTCTGGGTGTAAATTTTACAGCATTTGAAATTAAATTTCTTATAATGCTATTTATCATTGGTGCATCAGCCTCAATTTCAATATTGTCGTTAATGTTATTATTTACATTAATGTTTTTGTTTTTACAACTTTCCTTATATAATTCAATATTATGATTAATAATTGATTTTAAATTGATTTTTATAGGTTGGAATTCATATATACCTTGTTGCATTTTAGACCATTGCAATAAGTTTTCGAGCAGGCTGAATAATTTTCTTGCAGATCTTTTCATGCTTTCTGCTATTGATTTTATTTCGTCCTGAGTTAACGTATTCAGTTCTTCAGCCATTATTTCGGTTAAACCCAAAAAAGCATTAAACGGACTTCTCAAATCATGCGCAATAATAGAAAAGAATTTATCTTTTTCCCTGTTGGTAAGCTCTAATTGTTCACTTTTTCTTTTAATTTCTTCTTCTACTTGCTTACGCTCAGCTATTTCCTTTATTAGTAATTTGTTATATGCATTATGAAGTCTTATTCTGATAAGAATCAATATGATACTTACAAGAATGATTAATGAAACAGATATAAACCACCAGGAAATATAAAAAGGCTGGAGTATTGTAATTGTTTCAGATCTGCTTATTTCACTCCATTCACCCGAATAATTTTTTGCTTTTACCAAAAGTGTGTATTTTCCAGGTTTTACATCATAGTACTTTATTTTATCCAGCATAGGTTGAGTAGCATCATGCCAATCATTATCTAAACCATCTAATTTGTATTTGTACTGAATTAAATTTTCATTATAAAATGAAAGTCCTCTGAAATGAAAAGTAATCGTATTATCATTATTATTTATTTCAGTTCTTTCATTAAGTGGATGTTGTATTCCTTTACTATCTTCGTAATAAAGTAGTTTTACTTTCGGTGCTAAAATATAGTTTTTTGAAAAATTACTCGAAAAGCAAGACATACCTTTTTCAGTTCCAATCCAAACTCTGCCTAAAGAGTCTGTTATGCCTGCTGAACGATTGGCTTCAATTCCAGCAAGTCCATTATTTGGGTTGTAAATTTCAAGTTTATTTTTTCCATCCCAAAAATACACACCATTATTAGAACCAAGCCAGTAATTTGCCTTTTTATCTTGAAAAATAAAATATAAGGGTGTATTTATTTCAATATTATTCTTTTTATATTTTGCTATTTTCCCGTCTTGAATTATATGAAGTCCATCCATTGTTCCAACAAATTCTACATTGGAATTATTCCTATAATATGAAAAAACATTATGAACTACTTTCTTGTCAAAAGGAGGTATTTTAGTTATTTTACTTTCATTTATCAACCATAATCCATTCATTCCGGTAATGTAAATACCGCCATTCTGAGCTGCATAAATCTTTCTGATATTATTGTTTATAGTATTATTATGTTCAAATTCTATTAATTTGTCATCCTTTAAATAAAATAATTTTTTATTGGAACCAACCCATATCTTCCCATTTTTATCCTGAAATAATGCGGTAGCAGAAGTGAAATTATCGGTTTTAATCCATTTAATTCTTCCATCTTTTAATAGTATTCCAACACCCAGATTATTTGCAGTAAAAATAATATTCCCTTTAGCATCTTTTATTATATCCATAACACGGGTTAAGTTATTTTGAATTGGAGGGAATTCGATACTCTTAAACTTGAAATTCTCGAAAATTGAAAGATGATTATTATGGCCAAGAATAAATTTATTCTTATTTATTTCAACTATTGCAGTAACTTCATTTTCAGGCATTCCGTCAGATTCAAAGTAGTTTAACAATGAAGTGTTGCTAATTTTATCAATTCCTCTCGAGTCAGTGAACCATACATTATATTCTTTATCTATAAAAAGTGAAGTGCCACCTTTTGAGGAAAATCCATTTTTTAATGATAATTGACCGGCAGTATTTGTTTTTTTTAAATAGATGTATTTTGAAAGATTATTTCCAAAAAAGATATTTCCATTTCTATCAAAATCCATATAAGGGAAATTAGATAAGGATAGTACCGGCAGTTGAATATTTGTAGCAGCAATTTTAAATTTATTGTTTTGTAAACATCCAAGCCAGTTATTGCTGAGTATCCATATAATATCCGAAGATTTAAAACGATAATTTTTCTTACCGAAATCTTCAAAATTTACAGCTAGAATTTCTAAATTTGAGGGATTAATAATTTTATTAATTTTCCAGTCTAACGATTTGTTTTCATAAATACACAAGCCTTTTTTAGTTGAAATATAAAATTTACCATTATTCGCAATCAGTGAATTTGTAATATTTGAGTCCGGATTATTTGAAATATCGAAGTGTTTCCAGTTGTTTTCTTCAAATATATCTATTCCACCATAAAGAGCCAATGCATATTATCGGTTTATTGTTTTTATATATGACATCAAAAGAAGTTATATCGTAATCTCTTTTCTTTTTGGGAAAATCAATATATTTTGTCCATTTATCATTTTTTAAATATACTAATGAACCACCTGTATTATAAGGAACTGTCCATAAAACTCCTTTTTCGTCGCATCTAAGTTTTCTGCATAAAACATCAACCAATCCATTGCTTTTATTATAGTTGATGAAATTAAATCCGTCATATTTTGAGATTCCGAAATAGGTTGCAAACCACATATTTCCCTCAGTATCCTGACAAGCATCGTTTACCATACGGGTTGGCAAACCATCTTCAAGTGTGTAGTTTTTAATAAAAAATTGCTGAGCTTCAATGTTTATTGATAGAAATACTACTAAAAAGAAAAGAAATGTTTTTTTTAATATTGAAATCATATCAATGATTTTTGCAAACTTATTTAATAGATTTGAATTGCTTAATTGGAATGGCAAAAATACAGATAATTTTTTACAGAACAGCAATATAATTAATTTATGATTAATTATATTTAATATCCTGATCTACCCTCGTAAACAATAGTTTTCAATATTGTTGAAACTATTAATTTGATTTATTGAAAGATGTCGAAATGTTAGGTCTGATATTACAAACCTTTTGCAATCATTTCGATAATATCATAGTTCAGAATTTCTTCTTCCTTGTTCTTGTATTTGATTCCATCGGTTAACATTACCATGCAGTAAGGGCAGGCAGTTGCAATTATATCTGCTTTGGTTTCAATTGCTTCTTCAATACGTTCGATAAAAACCTCTTTGTTTCCCTGTTCGGCTTCCTTAAACATTTGTGCACCACCTGCACCACAACAGAATGCAAAACTCTTACATCGATTCATTTCGATTCTGTTTCCACTTAGTTTATCAATTAAATTCCGTGGTGTATCATAAATGTCATTTGCCCTGCCTAGATAACAGGCATCATGATATGTTATTTTATTTTCTTTGAAAACATCAGGATTGATTTTCAGTTTTCCTTGATCAATCAGGCTTTCGAGCAAAACAGTTGAATGTATTACTTCAAAATCAGCACCCAAATCAGTGTATTCATTTTTGAATGTATTAAAACAATGCGGGCAAAAAGTAACTATCTTTTTTACTTCATACATTGTTAGCATTTCGATGATTGTGAGTGCCTGCATCTGATAAAGCATTTCGTTTCCGGCTCTTCTAACTGGATCTCCGCAACAGGTTTCCTCTTTGCCGAGGACAGCATAATCTACTTTACATGCAGAAAGAATCTTGCAAAAAGCACGACTGATTTTCTTTGCTCTGTCATCAAAAGATCCTAAACAACCTACCCAGAACAAATATTCCGGTTTATTTCCTTTTGCAAAACATTCCGACATTACCGGAACTTCTATATATTCCATAACAATTGATTAACTGATTAATTGAATAAAACTAATTGATTTCTTTTGTCCATAATAAACGGTCTTCGGGAGAAAACTGCCATGGAGCTCCATTGTTTTCTACATTGGTAAATGCAGATTTTATGCCCGAAGGAGCTGATCCTTCTTCCATTACCAGATACCTTCGCATGTCGATAATTAAGGAAGGATGATTTATATTTACCGGACATTCCTGAGCACAGGCATTACAGGTAGTGCAAGCCCAGATTTCCTCATAAGAGAAATAGTCTTTATTGAGCGATTTGTTATCACTGAAATCTTTGCCTTTCTTAATCATTGATGGACCTTTTTCTTTCATCCTTGCCCTTAAATCCATCATAAGCTTGCGGGGCGAAAGTTTTTTGCCTGTTATATTTGCCGGACATACAGAAGTACATCTTCCGCATTGTGTACAAGTAAGTGCGTCGAAGTAATTTTTCCAGTTTACATCTTCAGCATCTTTTACACCAAATCTTTCGGGAACGGTATTTGCATCGGTAGCAGCAAAAGCTGTCTCCGGATTCATCATCATTTTAACTTCTTTAGTTATATTATCCATATTGTATAGTTTTCCTAATGGTTCTAACCGGCTTAGAAATACATTGGGCACTGATAAGAATACATGGAAATGTTTGGAATAGGGTAACATATTGGCAAAAGCAAATATTAAAAGTATGTGCATCCACCAGAAGATTTCATGAAAGATATGTAAATCAGCCGTGTCCATAGTAGCAACAAAAGCTGATAAGTAATTGCTAACAGGATAGTATCCCACCATTTCATTATGATGCAGAGATACATAGAATGTGTTCATTCCAAGTAGCGAAACCATCAATAATAATATCATTGTTAGGGCAATATAGGCATCAATATGATTTTTATGAGACATTTCGATACCGGTAAATCTTTTGACGTTCAGAAAAGCCCTTCGTCCAATAAACATAACAATCATTATCAATACAATTGCTGCGAAAATATCTCCCGAAGCCATTATAAAATCGTATATTACAGCTAAAAATGCAAGTGATCTGTCGCTACCGCTTACTCCATCCAATACCATTTCTATGCTTCCAATTGAAATGACACAAAACCCCCAGAATACCAATGCATGCATTAAACCTAATACTGGTTTTCGGAATATTTTACTTTGTCCTAAGGCTACTTTAAGCATCATAATAAATCGCTTTCCAAAGTCTTTGATTGGAAATGGCTTGCAAAGCTTAAACAATGCAATTAGCTTAATTACAGTGTAAGAAAAAATCCCAAGGGTAATAATAAGGGTTATGATAAATATTATTTGCTTTAGCATAAGTAAAGTTGTTTGAATAATAAATTGTTTTTCTGATACAAATATACAATAAAATATATTCCGATAAAATATATTGATATATATTAGTTTTTTTATTGATTTTGAGTGTGTCTGTTTATTAAATTCTCAAAAAAGATTTTGTGTTTTTCAAAATTAGTTACACTCTTTTTATCATAATAAACAAAAGTATTTTATTTTGAGAAAATATAGATTTTAATTCAGGTTTAAGTAAAGTTCTTTACAAGAAACTATACTAAAAGACAGGTTTTGCTATGGTTCATTGCAAGAAACTATACTAAAAGAGAGGTTTTAGACTAGTTCGAAGTAACGAACTATTCAAAAAGACAAGTTTTAGACCAGTTAGAAGTAACAAACTACTCAAAAAGACAGGTTTTAGACCAGTTAGAAGTAACGAACTACTCAAAAAGACAGGTTTTAGACCAGTTAGAAGTAACAAACTATTCTAATGGAAGTTTTTTACAAAGGTATGGAAGTATGAATATTTTTAATGAGAAGTTTAACATATAAATATTAAAAAAAAACTATTAAAAAATAAAGCCTAAAAATAATGTGTCAATATAAATACAGTATAAAATTCAATAAATTATATAAAAGAAATGACCATCCCAACATTAAATATATTGTCGGAATGGTCATTTTTTAATCACTTATAAATGTTTAATTTATGGAGTCATTGCCACCACACCATTTGTTAGATTTGCATCTATAGTTACCAAATCGGATAGATCAACCACGCCATCACCATTCAGATCATAAACAATATAAGCCACAGTTCCGTTGGTTAAGTCTGTATCCATATCTACTAAGTCGGATAAATCGACAACACCATCCTGATTTACATCGCCTGTAAAAACAGCAAATACTCCCGTTTCTACTTGCTTTTGATTATCACCAAATGCCTGAGATGCTAAAGTAGTAAAATCATAATTAACAGCAGTGCCTGCAAAAGCTAAAGGCAAACTACTGCATGTAGCAATGCTGTTTCTGTGTTTAATTACAATGTAATACGAATCGGACATATAGGATGGAATATTTAATGAGAAAGTACCATTAGTATGTAAATCAATATTTGAGAAAGTACCCTCCACAATAGAAGGTGTTGTAGAATTATATAATTCAACTGTAATTTTATCAGCAATTTCTAAACCAAATTGTGCTCCTGTTTCATTTTGAGTTTGGTTCATATTTCCATTTGAAGTATAAAGACCTTCGAGAAATACTTTCATATTTAGAGTTTTACTGTATGGTATGGCAAAACCTGTGATTTCTGCACCATTTTGAAATTCTCCAATGATTAGAGTGTTACCGGTTGTTTTGTCAACCCATCTTAACTCACCAGTACTTCCATAAGCAGCCATATATAATTCATTTGTTTCACGGTCAAATTCCATATCCTGAGCATATCCTGCGTTAAATCCAATTGAACCTATGGGAGTGAATACTCCTGTAGTTAGATTAACCAATCCAAGTTGATCTGAAAAAATATCTACTGAATAACATTCACCGTTATTATTAATTGCCAGATTAATCAATAATGTATTAGCTGAAGTATTACCAATTAAAGTAACAGCTCCGGTATTCATATTAATAGAATATAAGCTCGACTGTGTAGTAGTTGAATTATAACTTACACCATACATAGTTGAATTTGCGGTATTATATGATAATCCGTTCATTACGATGCCCATATCACCAATTACAGTTCGGATACCTGTAATAGTATCAATTTTTATAAAATTATAGGGTATTGCTGTATTAGTAGCTGTTCCGTACCAAACTCCATTTGCCCAGCTGCCTCCGTTAATTGCCTGTTGTGTAGTTTGATTGGCAATAAGAGTAATGGTTTCAGGATTGCTTAGATTAAACTTTACAGGTCCACTGATAGTAGCATTCTGATAAGCATAAACTGTTTTGTTAAGATTCATAACCTTAATGGTTTTTGAAATGGTATTATTAGTTAAATCCATATCAGATGGGAATGTTGCTGTAATAGTAGCTGTATAATCACCGATTTCATTGTTCCATGCATCAAATATTACCTGAATGCTTGCATTGGATGCGAGAGCTGTAACGGTTTTTGTTGAGGTATAACTTCCAATGGTAAGTGTTACATCAAAGGTTGCAGCATTTAAGCCGATATTTGATACAGTAGCTTTCGGAACAGGATTTCCCAAAGGAGTAACCTGATACAGATCAATACTTGTTGTGGTTACATCGTTTGCAAATGGGGAGTAAATCATTATATTATCCAGATACAGGTTATTTCCATAAGCACTAATAGCTGTAAATTTAACCATATTTGTACCCACAGGTAGTGTTATAAACTTAGTATTCCATTGTGCAGCAGTAGGTACGAATACTGATGTTGTTACACCTCCGGTATTTAATATTCCTGAAATTCCACCTGGCATAGATGATAAAGAAGCCCATGTTGAACCATAATCAGAGGAATAATATATATTTAACTGGTCGATTTCACCGGAGTAAGTAGCATAAGCATAGTTGAATTTTAAGGTAGGATTAGTAAGTCCTAATATATCAACTGGCATTGTTTTTAAGTCATAAGTTCCTGCAGACTGGTCGTAAAAATTAGCAAGTATTGAAGCAGTTCCTTCGCCATTAGCACTGGCCGCTGTACTACGAGTCCAGGTGAAGGAACCGGAAACAGCAGTATTTGTCCAGCAGTTAGGTGGGAAGGTTGTACTTTCAAAGTTTTCGGTAAAAGGAGTCGATGCCGATGCACATAACGTATTAAAAGTATAAGGTCCAACCCAAATACTATAAAGACCACCACCGCAATTGGATCTAATATAATATGAATAAGCAGTTGAAGGAATAAGTCCTGTTAGTGTATCAGGGGTTGTTATTCCACTTACTATAGTACCTGTTCCCAGTGTAAAGCCCTGAACACCCCATTGTATTTCCCACGAAGGTGCCGAACCTGCCCATGCTAATATGGCTTGTGTACTGGTAATATTGCTTGCTGTTAATGCTGAAGGTAATGGACAACTTGGTGTTTCTATAACCGATATGCTATCAAGATAAATTCCGTCTTCATCGGGCTGACTGTAGCAGTGCCATCCTAAATAATATGTTCCTGTTGTTGATGGTGAAAAAGTACCGGATCCTAAAGTATAAGTAACGTGGGTGAAATCAACATTGTTGAAAATTGCTGGACTGCTCATTCCTGCAACTGAAGCTGCTGTACCCCATTTTACTTCAAGTCTTTCAGGAAAACTTGCAGTTACTGCTCTGTAAAAAAACTTAACATCGTAACTTTGACCTGCATTTAAATTTAAACCTTGTGTAAAATACCAATCATTCATTGTAACCCCTAATGCACTATAACTAATTGATAATTTTTTTGTACCACTGAATGCGTTTAAAGATGAAAGAGACCACCTTATATTGTCAGCGTTTGCATCAAGAACTGTACCGCAAACTGTCGCATTATCAAAGTTTTCTGTAAACGGAACAGTTGTATTTGAACAAAATGTAGTTGCATTTGAAATAACGCCCCCAGAATAATAAGTGCCGTCAAACGACCATATTTTGTAATAGTAAGTTGTGCTAGGTGTTAATGCAGTATGTGAAAATGAAATGCTATTACTGTACTGTAATACTGTTCCACCTCCAACTATAGCATCACCTGCATTATAGGTAGTTCCGTTTATAGGAGCTCCAAATGAGTTTGTAGTATTATAAGCTACCAATACATTGTTTCCACTTGCATTAAGCAAATAACTCAGATTTATCTGATATGGATTTATTGTTGTGGTAGTAAATGATGTAGGATTGCTTGGACCTGAAAAAGCCACAACCTGGGCTTCAATACCATATTTTAGATTAAAAGTAGTTGCAACAGGAGAGAGAACACCTCCCGTAATTGCTGATGTATAGTAAGTCCCAGTACTTCCAGGTGTTTCATTGAAAGTTCCCATTGGAAAATAGGCTACGGCAGCTGATGTTTGAGCCATTGCAACATAAAAGACTTCATTTGTAAATACAGGAGGACTTGGGAAAGTGAAATTTTTATTTGTATTTAAATCAGTAGCTTGTATAACATAGTTGGCTGATTGTGCAACAATAGTACCTGCACTGTTAAGTACAACTGCATAAATTGTATTACCGGTACTTGGAGTATTATTTGCAATAAATATATTAGCTCCAGGTATTGCTCCTGAACCATTCATCGTAAATTTTGAGGCAAATAATCCACTTGAATTAACAGAAAAACCGAATCCACCAGCACCTGTTAAATTATAATTATATGAATATAAGTTATTGTTTACGTTGGCAACTTTGCTTCTTGTATTATTTGAAGTCCATGTTTCACCTGCAATGGCTGTTGTAGTGGCAGTAATATTTACATCTTCATTTATCGTAGGTGTCCATCCGGAAAAAGTGTAAACAGCTGCTGTATTACCAGCTAATGAACTTACAGTTTGCGTTTCAGTATGTCTTATTATTGTATTTGTAACATCTTTTACAGTGATTGTTATATTAAAAGTAGCAGCTGAAGCAGAAACATTTGCAACTCTCACATTAATTGGTGCAGGTGTTCCGAAGGGTGTAGGAATTCTTTCTAATGAATATATATTTGTTATATCAATAATGTCATTTAATGAATTATTGACAAATGAAGTTGCTGGTCTCCAGTTAGAAGCTGCTAGTGTAGATGGTAATGCAGTAGTACTTCTTTGTCCATAAAGGCCATTTGTAATTGAAGTATTACAATTGGCTATCAAGGCTGTTGTTCCTATTGCTCCTGGATTACTAAATTCCCAGGCAATATAAACTCCGCCACCTGTATATGTAAAAGGAGAACCTCCCGTAAAATTAACAGTATATGCTCCAAGTGCAATAGGTACTGTCCATGATGTATTGTTGCTAACCTGTGTAAAACCTGTTGTAGTCCATGCTGTTCCTAAGGTATAAGTAACATCAGTGGTGTTTTTTAACCAAATATTTAGTGTGCCGGTCTGGCTGGTTGCACCAGCAGTATAAATCAACCAACCTATCCCGTCAATATTACTTCCACTTGGAAAGCCACCAGCAGCTATTTCAGCAGCTGTAATCAAATACTCAGTTCTCTGGTAATTAAATGTATTTCCTGGAATCCGAGTATTACCGGAGGTTGCTCCTAAAGGTGCTAATGCCCACATTGACATGCTTTTAGATGCATGATTTATTTCGGTGTTTTGAATTGCATTTCGATTACCATAGTAATCGCCTTGTTGTAAGGGTTCGGCAATTGTTACCGGCTCAAAATTAACATTTTGTGAGAATCCAGCTATGGAAACAAACACAAATACAAAATAAAATACTAGTTTTTTCATAAAAGATTATTTAATAGATTTGTTAAAGAATGAAATTAGTAAAATAATAAATATTAAAAATAAAACGATGATATTATTAAAATGATACTTAAATTTATTAAGATATATAATTGAATACAAATTTAGGCACAATTAATACTAAAATTAACTTTTTGTGAAATGAAATGTTAAAGAATGTTAAAGTGGTAATTAGATTATTTTATATTTATATTTAACAAAGGTTAAATAGTAATACTTTTGATTGATGTTTTATGCTTAATTTCCTATTGTTTTAATAATCTTAGTATATGTATTTTATATAGGTTTACCCGTATTATTTTTTGCATACAGATAAAGTATTTAAATGATATAAACCATATATATTTCCCATATTTCACTTAAATATTTTTTAATGATTATTTCAATTAAAATGAAATAGATTGATTTATTGTATTTTACAAAAACATGCACTCCAAGAGATGTTTTAGTATTGTATTATACAAAAACGTGAGTTCCAAAAGAGGTTTTAGTATTGTATTATACAAAGACATATATTCCAAGAGAGATTTTAGCATTGTATTTTACATAAACATGTACTCACGGAAGTTTTTACAATAGATTAGAAATATGAATATATTATACTTTTTAAATATATGTATAAAAAAAGAACCATTCTGGCAATAAATACATATTGCTGGAATGGTCAATTTATAAAATTAGATTTATATAAATTTGAAATCATTAATTAATTAAGGCGACATTACCACTACTCCATTTGTTATATTTTCATCAATGGTAACCAAATCAGAAAGATCAACCACACCATCACCATTCAGATCATAAACTATATAAGCCACAGTTCCATTGGTTAGGTCAGTATCCATATTTACCAGATCGGAGAGATCAACTATTCCATCCTGATTAACATCGCCAACCATAATGGCAAATATACCGGGTGATATTTCCTTTTGATTATCACCATAAGCTTTGGAAGCTGATGTGGTAAAATTGTAAGTAATAGTATCTGAAGTAAATGAGATAGGGGAGGAGCTCCATGTTTCCAGATGATTGCCATGTCTTATTACAATATAAGCGGAATCGGAAACATCTGGAAGTATTTCAAAAATAATATGCCCACTGGTATCTATTGCTGATTGATAAGTATATTCGATTGTATAAGGTTGTTGTTTAGATGCCAGCTTAACCGTAATCAAATCGGCAGTATCACCAGCAAAATGATTACCAAACTCATCCTGAACTTTATTTAATTGATTAGAAGTTTGATTATATAATCCTTCGGGATATGTTTTAATATTTACTTGCTTATTGGGTTCATAAACATTGATATTATCAATTGCCCAATACCAGATATGGTATAGATTTCCTTCCAACGTAAAAGACAGATAAGTTTTGGGAATATTCAGATTATTATGAATAGAAATAGTTGTATCCTTTGCATTCATATCTCCGCTACCTGAAGTATGACTAAAGTTTTCATTAGTCCAGTTAATGCCATCACTACTACTTTGCACTTTAATAACGGCTCCACTTCCGCCCCAACCCTGATGATCTTTATACATGTTTTTAAATGAAAGTTTTAGGTTGGAAATACCGGTGGTATTAATGGCAGGTAATATCATACGGCTTATTGATGAAATAGTTGTATTGGTATTATTTTTCCAATGTATTAATTCATTGGCATTACCTCCGGCATAAGTTGTTGTACTTATTTGCCATGTGCCAAAAGCTGATTTATTCTGCTGATCCCAGCAATCGGGTTGTGCTGAAGATTGGAAGTTTTCATTAAAGGGCAGTATTTGCGGTGTACACATTGATTCTGCATAAGCTTTAATACATAAATCAACTGCATAACCGGGATTACTTGCTCCTAACAACCACCATGAACCATTGCTGCCAGTACCGCTTATCCAGCACTTGTCAGTTTCAATGGAAGGATTGGAGTAATCATGTTTCCATATACCTTCATAATACCAAAGTGTATCCTCTATTGGAATAGGAAAACCATATCCCGGGACATCATAGTTGACTTTAATATAAAAAGTATCGTTTTTATTCAGATAAATTGCCGAATCCAGATCATAAGTATAATATCCTGGGAACTGACATGATATAACAGGCGTTTCGTTTAGTAAATTACTCAAAGTTAATGTTGAGGTATCAAAGTTTTTATAAACCTGAAACTTTAGAGTTGAATTTGCACCAACGACATAACTTCCAACTTTGGTAATTTTATGATTTGCAGAAGCAACAAATTTAACCAATCCATAGTCGGCATTGGCATCATTATAGCCCCATTCTTCAATATAACCCAATGTGTCATAATTATATACCTGGCTTAATGGTTGATAGTCGATACGCGAAGGCCATACAGCATTGTAATCCAGAATACTGGAATCACCATAAGAAATATAAAAATATCCATTTTCGCCCCAGCTTGTTCCCCAGCTGTTTTTAATAATCCAGGCTCCGTTTCCTCCCGCAGTAGTCATTGTATCATTCCATCCCGCAATTACTACAGCATGGTTTACCCGTGGAATACCATTATAGAAATAAGTTTTGTTGGTAGCATTGTATTTTGTTGCATCCCAATACATCATGGTGTAAATACCTCCATAATCGAGCAATGCCTGCTTTATAATATCCCTGTTGTTTGGCAGGTATCTTACATCCGTAATATATGCGACCGGAGTGGCATAGGACGGACAACTAAGCAATACATCATCTGATTGGGAAATAGGTCCTGATCGGCGTAAGTAATAAGCGGAAGACATAAAATGATTACCCCAGGTACTTCGCGAAGGATCAAAGCGATGACATTGCTGCAAATTATGCTCGCCCAAATCAAAAGTTCCAAGTCCTGATGTTTTCCATCTGGACTCAACTGATCCCATTGATGCAAAATCCCAGCATCCGTTGCCGGTTTGCGATTTTACTGAAGTCATCCGATTATTGGTTCGCATATCATATACACTTGCAAAGGTATTGGTGCTTTGTGCAGATTTATTTATATTATTTCCAAAAAATCCGCTTGCAGGAGGTGCAACTACACCAAAAGTATTTTTCTGATTCATCATATTTAATGTAAAATCAGGATTAATTGGTGCTCGTAAAGGTAACGGATTTGCTTCTTCATTTTGTGTATATCCCATACTATTAATGCATAGAAATATTATAATGAGTAATTTTGTTTTCATAGATAAAACTTTTTGTAAAGATAACTAACAAATGAAGAAAAAACTTGTTATTGGAATTTTTTTATCAAAATTGGGTTCTGAAAATTAGGACTAATTCTTTTTTTGAGGTTCTATGAAAAATATTTATTTATTCTGAATCAATAAGCAGAGTTGAAGAATCGAAGGGAAGAAGAGCATTTCTATAATGTGTTTCATTTTTGCATTCCGATAAGTCGTGCAATTTTGAATTTTCTTTATTTATTAAAGCTTCCTTTTTTAACCTGCTCCAATTCTGTACTTGCTTTTCTCTGTAAAAGGCTTCATCTATTCTTTCAAAAAATTCATAATATACCAATATTACAGGTAAATGTTTTTTCGTAAAGTTTGCTCCTTCACCATTTTGGTGTTCCTGCATACGTTTATCCAGATTTTTTGTACTTCCGGTATAATAAGCTCCGTTCGAGCAAAGTAAAATATACATATATCCATTCATATTATTTGTTTTTAACCTCGACTTCGCTCTGTTACCATTTCCGGACGTCGAGCGGAGCCGAGACGTAGTTCCTTCTCCACCTCGACTCCGCTCGGTGTCCATTCCCTTCATTTGGTAGTTGTTTCCGGACGTCGAGCGGAGTCGAGACGTAGTTCCTTCTCCACCTCGACTTCGCTCGGTGTCCATTCACTCTGATCGGTGACCATTTCCGGACGTCGAGCGGAGCCGAGACGTAGTTTATCGCCTCGGTTACCGTATCTCGGACTTCGAGCGAAGTCGAGACGTAGTTCATCGCCTCGACTCCGCTCGGCGACCGGCTACTACTTATTGCCGAGCGAAGTCAACTCCCGGTCACCGAGCGAAGTCGAGGTGCCCTCCACTATCTTTATCTCTTCTTCACTCAACCCATATAGCTGATATACCAATTGGTCAATTTCGGTTTCGAGAGAAGTTGTATCAAAATCAGGATACTCATTTTTATATGTGATTATATTTTGGACTTTTACAATTAGTTGCTTTTGGATATCTGTTTTATATGTCCAAATTGGATAAGGAAATTCTTCTAAAAAAGATGTTGAAAGTTCATAGTAACCATTATTCTTAGGAGGACAAAGAAGAGTCATAAAATAATAATTTAATTTACTATTTAATATTGAAAGTATCAAGTAGTAATGATCTATATTTTCATCTCTTAAAATGAAAGAATATAATCTTGCATTTCTAAAAACTGACCCCTCAAAATCAAGAGCATATTTTGGTTTATTAGTTGTTCCAGGTGCTATAATCTTTTTACTATCATAAATCCATTTTTCTCTAGATCTATTAAGTTGATACCATTTATCACTATTTTGATAATTAACTCTACCTTGACTACGTTCCCTTAATATTAATTCATTCTCTTTTAAATAACCAAAAATATTGGGATATAATTCGTTCAATTGATTTTCTTTAATTAATGTAGTTTTATTATTAATTTCAGAATATGGATAAATACAATAAGTTTTAGGTTTTGATAAACCATATTTACTTAAATCTTCTGGTCCAAGAATTGGATAAATTAAATTTCTTTCTAATTTCTTTTCAATTATTTTATCCTCTAGTATATAAAAAACATCATCACAACTTGTAACAACTCCACATTTTGCATATCCAATTATAAGACCTAAATTCATATTAGGGTTACCTTTTATTTTTTTAATTATATTTACATCATCTACTATAACTTTTTTTGAAATAAAATTTGATTTCTCTAGTGTAATGGAATCTAATTTTATAATAGATTGATCAACAACTTTTGCTTTATGAATTATAAATTCAGTTGAATTGCCTTTTTTAAATTGAAATATACCAGTGTATGTTGTAGCATCTTCAAATATTTGTTGTTCTGAAGAAAACATGACAACATTACCATTAGTCTTATTCATTATAAATTCTCTTAATCCTGTTGCAGATCCTGTATAAATAAATTGATAAGAAGAAATGTAATTTAAATGACCATTAATATTAATTAATCTAATACCTTGCTCAATAAAAAGACTTGAAACATCAAATTTGCCAGTTGCTGATTCATATTCGTTCTTATAATATTTAACTTGATTTTCAGAAATAGCTTCAACTCTTAAATAAGGCGGATTCCCAATTACCAAATCAAAGCCCACGAAATCTCCATCATCATTCAGCACTTCGGGAAACTCAAATCTCCATTCAAATGCATTTTCATATATTTTATTGTTTTTTATTTCTTCCAGTTCGTTTTCTAATTTGCTGATGGTATCTGTTAATGCATTTACTTGTTTGTTCCATGCTGCGGTTTCGGCTTTGGTTCGTTCAAATAGTGTTATTTGAGTAGTTAAGGCAAATAATTCGCCTTTGCATTTGTTGAGTTTCAGCAAACGTTTATCATTAATGGCTATTTCGCTTTCAAAATCGTTTTTTATACGCGAAATCAATTGTTCCATTTCCCGCTTTTCGTCTTTGCTTTGTGCATTGCGATAGGTCATAACGGCAAGGCGGTAGCTGTCAATAGTCCATTTGCTGCTTTTGAGTGCTTTTTTAATATCAGCATCCAATGCATAGCGGCTTATTAACGAATTGCCGCATTTGATATTTATGTCTATATTGGGAAGGGTTTCCAGTTCTGTAAAATCGGGTGCTTTGTAATATGCATTTTTCAATAATTCAATCCACAATCGCAAACGGCATATTTTTACCGAATTAGGATTTATATCTACACCAAAAAGGCAATTTTCGATAATGGTTTGCTTTTCGTGAAATAACGTTTCCTGCACCCGTTGGCTTTCCTTGCTTTTGGGATTATAGGCA
>CAIZXK010000745.1 GCA_903936865.1 uncultured Bacteroidales bacterium
AAACTTTGTCAAAGTTTAACGAACTATTGATTTTACAAACTTACATAAAATAAATATTTAATTAATAATTCTTTTAATTTAATAAGTAGCAACATTGAGGTTATAATTCATCCTGCCACTTTAAATTATTTAATATCCGTTTAATTGCATAGTTACTGTTGGTATCAGCATCAGAAAACCAACGATGGTTAGTAAAAGTATAAGCGGCCATGCCCATTTAAACCATTTATTAAACGGAATACGTGCAATTTCCAGTACACCTATCAATACCCCAGAGGTTGGAGTAATCAGGTTGGTAAATCCATCGCCAATATGAAAAGCTGTTACAGTTGCCTGTTTCGATAAACCTATCATCTCTGAAATATCCCGTAAAATAGGCATAATCAAAGCAGCTTTAGCAGTTCCAGAAGTAATTATCATATTTAAACCCGATTGAAAAACATACATCAGCGAAAGCGTGGCAATATTTCCCAGTCCCATCATCGAACGGGAAATTCCATGTAAAATGGTATCTATTACTTTTCCATCTTCCAGGATTACAATAATTCCACCTGCCAGACCTACTACCAAAGCAGCTGACATGATATCCTTGGCTCCAGCCACAAAGAGTCTGGTAATATCATTAGGCCCTTTTCCCATTGCCATACCGGCAATAAGAGCCATGGTAAAGAAAAGTGCTGCAATTTCCATCAACCCCCAATCAAAACCCATTACACCAACCATCAGATAGGCAATAGTAAACAACAATAGATTCAACACAAAATATTGCATTGATTTTTTAGCTGTAATATATCCGAAAATGGCAAACATGACACTTAATATTGGTAATAAGGGCATTGTAAAAATTGAAGGACCTACTTTTATACTGTTCATTGGCATGAGTATGGCATATATAATGGATGCCAGCAATACGATTGCATAAGCAATCCATGTTTTGCTGAGTGATGGCATGCGCAAATCTTCAGCTGCCTGACTGTGATGCAAACGCCAGTATTCATCTTCATTATAAACGGGTGATTTCTTAGGATTCTTCTTTATTTTAGCTGCATAACGCAATACATAGCCAATGCCTACAATATTAACAACCAACCAGATTACCAAACGGTATTCGATACCTGAAAATAAAGGTAAGCCTGCAATTTCCTGAGCAATACCCAACGTAAACGGATTGAGCAGACAACCGGCAAAACCAATGCCTGCACCTATAAAACACATACAAACCCCAACTATGGAATCGTAACCCATTGAAACTGCTAATGGAACAAAAATAATAACAAAAGCTATGGTTTCTTCACTCATTCCAAAAACAGCTCCAAAAAAACTAAACATCAGCATTACCAATGTAATGATAATATTGTTTACGCCCAGTTTATTGAACAACCAGTACTTTTCAAGTTTTTTACTTTTAAGCAGAAATGTATTTACACCAGCATCTATTGCTTTACTTTCGTTTAATATCCAGAAAGCACCTCCAAGAATTAAAATGAAAACTATAATCTTTGGCGAACGCACAAAACCTTTGTAGAAGGCTGAAAAAATTTGCCAGGTTTGTGGTTGCTGATCTACCTGATGATAAGAATCCGTTTGAATTACTTCCCGCTTGTTTCCATTGGTTTCTATGGTTTGACGACTGAATTCCCCTGCCGGAACTATCCAGGTGGTAACGGCTGCCAGCAGGATGATAAAAAATACGATTACATAAGTGTGTGGAAATTTCTTGTTGAGCATAAATTGATTTTTTTTCAAAAATAGAAAATTTATGGATACAAAAGGAATTTATTTGGTAATTTGATTTGTATAGTCTATTAATAAAACGAAATATTGATTTATTTATCAACTTCAGTTGCAAATGATTTTAAATACAAACAAAACAAACCTAGTAAAACAAAGGAACCATAACAATCGGAAAGAAATTGCCAAATTTATCACCCTAGATCGAACCGAATTTAAGTTCAAAATATACACATAAAATGATCAAAACAACACCTAAAAACAACACCTAAAATAAAAAAGCCGTTACAAATAATATGCAACAGCTTGATATTGAATGTGGAGCGTATGGCTCTACAACATTAATAAAAATGAAATTCATTTAAAATAAAAGTAAGTTATAAATAATTTTAATTCAGATATATAATAAAATTGTTAAAAGAAAACATTAAATAAAATTAATTAGATTTAATCAATAATTGTGTGTACTTTTGTGTGTAATAATTTTTAACTCACACAAAAATGAAATTAAAATATCACATTAAATTTAGAACTGAACAACGTAAAGACAAAGATAATAAATTAATTACCGATAACATTCCAATTATTGTTGACTTTACTTTTAATAATCAAAGGATTAAAGATAATATAGGATATAGGATAAATTCTAATCAATGGGATAATGAAAAACAGCAAGTTCGAAGGAATAATTTCAATAAAGATGGTATAAGTGCTAATATTATAAATCAAAGAATAAATGAAATTAGTACTCATCTAATTGATATTTATACAGAATTTACTAGTTTAAATTTGATTATCACACCTATTATTATACGTACTGAATTAAAAAATCGATTAAAAGAAACGAAAATTTCAGAGCCTGAAACCAAGATGAATGTAATTGATTACATACAACTTTTCATTGATACAGAAAGCCATCAGAAAAATTGGAGTGAAAGTACTATAAAAAAAATGAATACATTAAAAAAGCATATTTCTAATTATAGATCTGAATTGCAATTTAATGATATTACATCTTCTTTTTTGCAGAGTTACATTGATCATCAAAGAATTAAATTAAATCTCAACAATACCACCAATTTTAAATACTTACGACTTTTATACTGGTTCTTGAATTGGTCAACAAAAAATGGACACAATACTAATTTAGAGTATAAGCATTATAAATTGAAATTCAAAGGAGTTACAACTGGCGACTACCAGAAAAATATTATTTTTCTTTCATGGGAAGAATTACAACATCTGAACAATCTCGATTTTTCAGAAAAAAAAATGTATGAAGAAAATAAAATTGATTTTTCAATTAATAAAAGGCTTGAACGAATTAGAGATTTTTATTGTTTCTCTTGTTTTACTTCATTACGTTATTCTGACATTAAACATTTAAAAAAGAATGATATTAAGACAGATAATTATGGGGGAAAATACGTTGAAATTTTAACCGTCAAGAACGATGACAAAATAAATATAGAATTTAATAATTATTCTCATGCAATCTGGGAAAAGTATAAAGATATTGAGTTGAAAAATAATTATCTTTTTCCTGTTCCAAGCAATCAAAAATACAATGAATATTTGAAATATGTTGCAAAATTAGCAGGTTTAAAAACTAATGAAACTTTTATCGAATATAGAGGGAATAAAAGAATTGAGAAAACTTTTAAAAAATGGGAATTAATTACCACACACACAGCCAGAAAAACATTTATTATTAATGCCTTATACTTAGGCGTACAACCCGAGATAATAAGAAGCTGGACGGGGCACAAAAGCCATAAGACCCTAGAGTTATATATAAAAATTGTTAGTGAACAAAAAAGAATTTCTATGGATAAATTTAATACGATTTAAATAAATAAGTTTTTAAATGGCATTAATTAATTTAATTTCAATTTGAATAAGTCTAAAATTTCCCTCTGGTTTTCTGTAATATCGCTAATAACGTAACTGTTATCTATTGCAATATATTTTTTAATTTTCTGAAGTTCTAATAGCAATTCTTTAGTTGTAATTGTTTTTAATATTTTATTCTTTTG
>CAIZXK010000746.1 GCA_903936865.1 uncultured Bacteroidales bacterium
ATTATCGGTTAATATTTTTGCACAAACAGTAGAAATTGGTACAGGTGTTACCACTTCTTATTTTTATGGTCCTATGTACCGTTCCTCTGCTTCAAGTAGTTTTGATTACAGCCGATATTCAATGCTTTATACTGCTACAGATTTGGCTTCTGTTCCTGCAGGTGCTCAAATAACACAGGTAGAATGGTATAAAGACAATGCTTTTGCTACAACTGGTGGCGCTATTTTTGAAATTTTTATGAAGACTGGAGCTGGTGCTTCTACACAAACTTCAGGTGCTACATGGGGCACTTTAAATTCTGGTTCTACACAGGTTTATGCTTCTACTTCCCAAACCTTTACTACAGCTACAGGATGGATAGCTTTTCCCTTGTCAGCTCCTTTTATTTATGATGGTACCGGTTTGCAAATTTTGACTTTATGGAATATTGCTGGTGTTGCAGGTAGTCCTTCAACCGGTTCTTTTTTATGGAGGTATTCATCCGGATTAACCGGAAACATGACCCTTGGGGCTGCTAACAGTACTGTTATGAATGATCTTACTACCTTAGCTACGGGCTCGTATGGTGGTACATTACGTCCTAATATTCGTATTACTTATACAGGTGGTGCTGCTTGTTCAGGAACTCCTTCTCCCGGTAATACATTAGCTTCAGTTACCTCTGCTTGTCCGAGTACAACTTTTACTTTATCTTTACAAAATCTTACTTCAGGCTCAGGTGTATCTTATCAATGGCAAAATTCAACTAATGGTGTTTCATTTTCAGATATTACCGGTGCTACTTTTGGTTCATACTCTGCTTCACAAACTGTTGCTACCTGGTACCGTTGTAATGTTACCTGCTCCGGTAGTACTGGAACATCTACTCCTGTTCAGGTTAATATGAATCCTGTAACTTCATGTTATTGTCCTTCTATCCCTTCAAATGCCGCTGATGAAGAAATTTACAGTGTTACAGTAAATGGTGCAACAAATGCATATAACTGTACAACAGTAGCTCCTGGTACAGGATCTATATTAAATAGATATTCCAACTTTTATCCATTGGGATCATTAACAACTTTATCGCAAGGTACAACTGTTAGTTTCACAATATTAGAAGATGAATGTGATGGTGCAACCTATTATGCTAATGGCTGTGCTATCTGGATTGACTGGAATCAGAATGGCAGTTTTGCTGATGCTGGCGAACAAGTTTATGTAGAAGCAACTACAACTATAAGTCCACGTACAATTTCAGGAAGTTTTTTAGTGCCTTTAACTGCTCTTTCAGGTCAAACAGGGATGAGAATTATTGTTTCTGAAGGTTCTTCAGGTGCTGGGTTAACTCCATGTATGTCTTATTCTTATGGTGAAACAGAAGATTATCTTGTATCAATTGGTGCTCCTCCTTCTTGTTTACCTCCTTCAAATTTAACTGCAACAAATATTAGTGGATTTGCAGCTAAATTGGGATGGACAGAAATGGGAACTTCTACATCCTGGGAATTAGAATGGGGTTCTCAAGGCTTTGCTCAAGGAACAGGTACTGTTGTTACTGTTAACACCAATAATTTTTATCAATTAAATGGTTTAATTCCATCTACTAATTATGCTTTCTATGTTAGAACTAATTGTGGTGCTAACGGGTATTCTACATGGTCAGGTCCTAAGACTTTTTCAACAACAGTTGCTTGTCCTGCACCTACTGCATTAACAGCTTATAACATTACAACCACAGGTGCCAGAGTACAATATACAAGCCCAGGAAATCTGTTTAAAGTAGAATACGGTATATATGGCTTTACCCAAGGTACAGGAACAGTTATAACAGGTATTGTTGATACAGCTTATAATTTAACAGGTTTAACACATTCATCCAGATATTCTTACTATGTACAACAGGATTGTGGTACAAACGGAACAAGTTTATGGGCTGGTCCTTATAGTTTCTATACTTTATGTGATATAATTTCTACATTCCCGTTTACAGAAAACTTTACTTCCGGTGTTCCTCCAACAACCTGTTGGACCAAATATTCAGGAACTTTGGCTGATCCTAGCGTTTTAACTATTAATGCTGGTAGTTTTTTTAGTAAAAATTATTTAAATGTTTCTAGTCCCGCAAATCCTTCAGCTGCAATGAATATTTGGAGCATAAACACAGGGTGGTTAGTAACACCTCAAATTAATTTAGGAACAGGTTCTGTTAATTATACCTTAGAGTTTGACATGGGATTAACTGCCTATGGAACTGCTAATGGTGCACCTGCAACTACAGGTACTGACGATAAATTTGCTGTTGTAATTTCAACGGATGGTGGTACTACCTGGTCTTCTGTAAATACATTGAGATTATGGGATAATGCTGGTTCTTCTTATGTATATAACAGTATTCCACCAACAGGTGAACATATTTCAATAAATTTAGCAGGTTATACCGGTGTTGTTAAGTTTGCTTTCTATGGTGAATCATCTGTTTCAAATGCAGATAATGATTTATTTGTAGATAATGTTAAGGTTATGCCTCCTGTTACCTGTATTAGTCCTACTAATCTGTCTTCAATAAACATAAGTGCTTTCCAAGGAACAGCCAGATGGGTTGGAACAACTAATGCCAGTGTTCAATATGGAACACAAGGATTTGTATTGGGAAGTGGTACTATTATTAATAATATTACTGATACCTTTAAAATCCTTTCAGGTTTAAATCCTTCTACTGCATATAGTTTTTATGTTCAAAAAGATTGTGGTGGTGGTGATTTAAGTTTCTGGGAAGGTCCAGTTAACTTTACTACAACTTCTGCTAATGTAACTAATCCATCTCCTGCTAATTTAGCAATTGATGTTCAAATTAATAATGACTCATTAAAATGGACTGCAATGCCAGGTGCTTTAGGTTATAGAATTAATGTTGGAACTACATTAGGTGCAAAAGATTTGGCTGACAGTTTATTATGTGTAAATAATTTCTTTGTACATCCTGCAAATTGGAATTTCAATCAAACAATTTACTGGAAAGTATTTACAGTTTATCAATCAGGTGTTGTTGAAGCTGCTTCTACAGGTTCTTCATTTTCATTTACAACTACTAATGGTAATGTAATTACTCCTTCACCTGCAAATTTTGCAACCAATATTCCTGTAAATAAAGATACATTAGCATGGGCTTCAATAGTTGGTGCTACTGGATATAGAATTAATATAGGAACTACTTCAGGTGGTAAAGAATTGGTCGACAGTGCATATGCTTCATCAAATTTCTATAAATATTTAGGTGGAAACTTTAATTTCAATCAAACAATTTACTGGAAAGTATTTACAATTATAAATACTGGCGGTGTTGAAACTGCAACTTCCGGATCATCATTTTCTTTTACAACTACAAATGGTAAAGCTGTTAATCCTGTTCCTGCAAATAATTCTATTAATATTGCAAAAACAGCAACCCTTTTAAATTGGGATGATGTAGTTGGTTCAGCAGGTTATTACATTTTGGTTGGTACTACTTCTGGTGGAAAAGATGTGGTTGACAGTGTTTATTGTGCTAATAGTGAATATACCTCTACTTTAGATTGGTTAAGTGGTACAATTTATTATTGGAGAGTATATACTGTAATTCCAGGTGGTACTGCTCAAGGTGATATCTGGAACTTTACAACTCAATGTGATCCTTACATGTTACCTTATTCTACAGATTTTGCCACAGGCACATGCTGGACTCAAACTATTAGCGGAGCTGCTGGAATAACAAACAGATGGTCAATAGCTGCCTCTTCAAATGCAGGTGGAACTTCTCCGGAAGCAACTTGTACCTGGCAAAACTATATTGGTACAGCACGTTTGATTTCTCCTGGATTTTTAACGGCAGGTTTAACTTCTTTGAGAGTTATTTTCAAACAAATGTATAATGATTATGGTGCTGGTGCTACATTAAAATTAAAATCAAGTGCTGATGGTATAAACTGGACTGATGAAAGCTTCACTTATGCAACCGGCTCTGGTTCTATTGCTGCAAGAACTGATACTGTTTATGTTGCTAATAACTTAGGAAATGTAACATTTATTGCATGGGAAGTTGATGGCAATTTATATCAGATAAACTATTGGTATATTGATGATGTAAAATTTGAAAATCCAGTTACCAATAAACAGTTAAATCTGACGTTGTTCTTACAAGGTTTATATAATGGAACCAATATGAATGAAGCTCAGGATGATATGGGTTCTCATTGGGGAACTGGTATTGCAGATCATATAGATGTTGAATTACGTAATGGTACAACAAGTGCTTTAGAACAAGCATTTACAGGTCAGGTTTTAAACACTGATGGTACATGTACTGTAACTGTTCCTTCATCTATGGGCGATTCATATTATATTGCAATCAAACACAGAAACAGTGTTCAAACATGGACTGCTTTGCCAATTTCATTTGGTGGTACAGCCATTAATTACAACTTCACTACAGCTGCTACCATGGCTTTTGCAGATAATATGAAGGAAGTTGCTACTGGAGTATATGCTTTATATGTTGGTGATGTTAATCAGGATGAGGTAATCGATTTATCTGACCTTGTTGATATGGATACCGACTTAACCAATGGTACTGTTGCTTATGTTGTTTACGACTTAAATGGCGATGGTGTTGTTGACCTTTCCGATTTAGTTGCGATAGATGAAAACCTGACCAATGGTGTGGTTTCCATGTATCCCTAAAATATTTTAGTAAAATTAACATTATATTAAAGTAGAATGTATTATATTTGCATTCTACTTTAATTTAAAAAATAACAATTCAATAAATTAATAATTAAAATTCGATCTTATGAGAAATCAATTACAGAAAATCATTGGATTAATGATGTTGATGGTTTTGTTTGGCTTTAATGCCTTTAGCCAAAATCCTACGTACATCATGGAAATCAAAAATGATGTGGCGGTATCGCCAACAGAGTACACTTTTGATATTTATATCAAAAATACTTCAGTGAATCCAACCTATGCTACTTCTTTTGAATTACAAGGAATTCAAGCAGGTATCAGGGTAAATAGTTTAATTCGAAATGTTACTGGTGTAATAACACCTACTATTGTACCAGGTTTTTCTGATA
>CAIZXK010000747.1 GCA_903936865.1 uncultured Bacteroidales bacterium
CAAAAACCCAATTTAGAAACAAATAATGAAATTATATATTTTGAAAATGAGATAAATTGGAGATTAGACGAAATCAAAAAAGCAATTGTTTATTATTTTGATAAAGAAATGAAATTGAAAAAACATAGTTTAAAAATTACAATTAAAAATAAATAATCATGCCCCCATCAACCAAAGCAATATCATATTTCAACTAAGGCATTTGCTGACTTAACAGCAATAATATTAACGACATAAACATTAAATACAGCAAAGAACTATACCAAAACCATGGTTATAAAAACTTCATATAGGTTTAAAGGTGAATATTTTCAGATATAAACTTACAAGTAAAATAGATGAGTTAATAAACAAAATAAACCCGGAGAAGTCGGGGCGAGACTCGAAGTCGCACTCCGACTAAGGAATGGCATCCTAAGACTTTACAGGACTTCTAATGCTTACTTATTCTTCGTTAAACTTCATTACAATATATTGGGCTTAGGTTTTTTAGATTCTTACTGGTTAAAAATATACTTATTTCGGGAATAAATTTTTATTTATCCAGGAAAAACAGCATAATTTGAAGAATGTAAATAATTGTAAAATAAGTTCCTAACTAATTTATTTGAAAATTTGTATTTTTTTTGTAACTTTTTACAAACGTTGTTCGTCAGATGTGTAAATTTGTGAGAAAAAATTAAAGAATTAAATGACAACTAAAGAGTACAATAAATGCGTTGATGCTTATTCCGATGGAGTTTATCGCTTTATCCTTAAGAATTTAAGAGATGAAGACAAAGCCAAGGATGTTGTACAGGATTCATTTATAAAAATGTGGGATAAAGTAGATGATATTTCTTCTGAAAAGGCTCGTTCCTATTTGTTTACAACAGCTTATCATACCATGATAGATTTGATAAGAAGGGAAAAAAAGCAAATTTCACTGGAAGAATCCTTTACCAGAAACTTAAGTGTCGATCATCAATATTCCGACTTAAAGGAAGTGCTTGATCTGGCTGTGGAAAGGCTTCCCGAAATTCAGAAATCGGTGATATTGCTCAGAGATTACGAAGGGTATAGCTACGAAGAAATAGGCGACATCTGCGGATTAAACGAATCGCAGGTAAAAGTTTATATCTACAGAGCCAGGTTATTCCTGAAAAATTATATTGGAGACTTAGAAAAAGTAATATAGCAATGAATATAAACAGAGAAAATTACGAAGAGTTTTTCCTCGATTACCATGAGGGAGCAATTAGCGAAGAAGCTAAATTGCAGCTTATTGCTTTTATGGAACTAAATCCTGATCTGAAGGAAGAGTTTTATGCTTTCGAAAACATTAGTTTTGCTGAAGATACTCCAGCTATAACTTTTGATTTTAAGGAAAGTCTCAAAAAACAAAATACAGCTACTTTAATTACTAAGAATAATTACCACGAATTTTTTATTGCTGCTGCCGAAGGCGATTTGTTGGCATCACAACAAAAGCAACTGGAAATTTTTCTTTCTGATAATACCTCATTATTCAACGAATACCAGCTGTATAAAAAGTTAAAGTTAGTACCTGATCATTCAATTGTATATGACAGAAAAGCAAGTTTGAAACACTTATCGGTTTTCAGCTTGCCAATAAGCAGAAAAGTGTTGTATCAGACAGCATCTATAGCTGCCTCCTTGCTACTGCTTGCCAGTGTTTCGGTATATTATTACCAGCATGGCAATAAGATAGATTCGGGCATGGCTGTTGTTTCGTCACACTTATATAGTAACGATACTTTTAAACCCATCGTTAAGCATACAGAAAAAGTATTGCCGGTGGAAGCTAAAAAGCAAACACAAAATAAAATTACAGAAACTACTGTTGCTGTTGCTGTTGAAGTTAATAAAACAGAGAAAAGTCCAGTTGCTGAACATAGAGAAAGTACTATGAGTTTATTAGCTTCCAGGGATATAAATCAACTCGCTGTTGCCAATCGTCAGAATCAATTGCAATCCTATGATGAAAATCGATCATATTACACATCAGTACTCGATTTGCTTGCTTTTACAGATGAAAAGATAGCGAATGAAGATTTGATAGTTTCCAATGACAACTACAAAAATTCGATATTAAATTCGGATCTGGTAAAAAACCAACCCATTGCCGAAGCAGGCAGTTTTATTAAGAATGCAGCTATCATCAGCTTCAGCAGACTGGAAGCGATAGGTGCTGATATTAAGGATACTTATCAGGCAATAGAAAAGAAATTAGAAAGAAAATAATTTCTAACTGTAACAAATGCCAATATCTTTCCGTCACATTCTAAAACAAATCATTTACTAATTTTAAAATCTAAAAACAATGAAAAAAATAGTATCTATAGTTGCAATGTTTATTCTGGTAACAAGCATTGTAAAAGGACAGGAAGCAACAAACAGCAACAAATCATATAACTTACCCTTTTTTAATGGTATCGAAGCAGGAGATTTGGCAAATGTAATTGTTTCTATCGGTGATAAACAAAGTGTAACCGTTGAAAACGAAGATGAAGGAGAAGCTTCATTTGAAGTAAAAGACAATGTATTAAGAATTACACCGGGTTCCATGACCAATTTTGGTAATGTTAAAATCATTATCGTTTGCACCGATTTAACTTATATAAAAGTTTCGGGTGTATCAAAAATAACATCAGCAAATACTATTAAAACCAATGGATTGGAAATAAAGTCTTCGGGAGCTTCCAAAGTGGATCTGGCTATTGAGGTACAAAGTCTTACAACAAGTATTTCCGGTGCCTCCAAAATAACACTAAAGGGAGCTGCAACCGTTCATACAGCCGATTTAAGTGGTGCTTCCAATCTGAATGCCAAAGAACTGGATGTTGTAAAGATGGATGTAAAAGCTAGCGGCGCTTCCAAAGCCAATGTTAATGTAAAGAGCGAACTTACTGGAAAGTTAACCGGTGTAAGTACTGTAAAATATGATGAGAAGCCAGCTTCAGTTAATATTTCAGGAAATGATATCGATTCAATTAAGAAAAATAAAACATCTTCTAATCCGGAAGATACCGTAAATGTTTCATTTCTTGGAAGCGAAATAAAAGTAATTGATGGAGGGGAAGATACTAAAATAACCATAGGAAATACCGAAATAATAGCGGGAGATAAAGGTGTAAAGATAAATAAGGGAGACAAAGACAAAAACTACAAGCATAAGTTCCGTGGACATTGGGCTGGTTTCGAATTGGGTTTCAACGGTTATGTAAATAAGGATTTTGGAATGGAAATCCCTTCACAATATGAATTTCTCACGCTGAATGATGTAAAATCAGTGGGTGTAAACATAAATATCTTCGAATTAAATGCGAACATTATAAATAACAGATTTGGAGTAGTTTCGGGTGCAGGATTGCAATGGAACAACTATCGCTTTACTGATAATGTGGTATTATTACCCGATTCGGGCAAAATTGATGGATTTCATAATACAGCCATCGACAGCTATATAAAAAGTAAACTGGTAGAAAGCTGGGTAAGAGTTCCTGTGTTTCTCGAATACCAGACTGCCAAAAGAAAAGGAAAACAATTTCACATTGCAGTTGGAGGAGTTTTTGGATACAAATTGGGTTCCCATTCAAAACAGGTTTATTATGATGGCAGCGATAAGGTAAAAGACAAAATATACAATGATTTCTACCTTAACCCAATTAAGCTGGATGCTGAGGTAAGAATAGGCTGGGGACCGATAAATCTTTTTGCAAGTTATGCACTTACTCCTTTGTATAAGGATAATAAAGGTCCGGAATTGTATCCATATATGGTAGGTATTACTCTGGCCGGATGGTAATGACTGAAACGCAAAGTACCCTAAATTGAATATGCTTTGCGTTAAAACAAAATATTAAAAGCATAACTTTTCTTTAAAAGTTATTTTTTTCTCACAATAAGTTAAGTTTAGTTAATAAAAGTGTCAAATTATCTGACACTTTTTTTTTATATTTGCAAAAAATACAGTTAATAACAAGTTTAACTTTGTAATTTAATTAAAACACAACTATTATGTCAGGTCACAATAAATGGTCAACAATTAAACGTAAAAAGGGAGCTTTAGACGCCAAGCGTTCCAAAGCTTTTTCGAAAGTTCTTAAAGAGATTACCGTTGCAGTTAAAGAAAGTGGTCCCGACCCCGATTGCAATCCTCGTTTACGACTGGCAATTGCTAATGCCAAAGGATGCAATATGCCAAAGGAAAATTTAACAAGAGCTATCAATAAAGCTTCAGATAAGGATTCGGCAAGTTTGTCGGAAGTAACTTATGAATGTTATGCACCTCACGGAATAGCCATTTTCATTGAATGTACCACGGATAATTTAAAACGTACCGTAAGTAATGTCCGTTCTTATTTTAACAAATACAACGGAACCCTCGGAACCAATGGTTCCTTGCTTTTTTTGTTTGACAGAAAAGGAATTTTCACCATTCCTCAAGCCAATATGAATCTGGAAGAAGTTGAATTAGATTTAATAGATGCCGGCGCCGAAGATATTTCACTGGAAGATGATTACTACACAATTACAACTGCTTTGGAAGATTTCGGTACAATGGTAAAACAGCTGGAAGTATTGAAAATAGATGCCGAAAATGCTGAATTACAAAGAATACCCAAAACATTGGAGAAAATTGCTGTTGATGATGCCAAAAAAGTAATGAAGCTTATCGATGTAATTGAAGAAGACGAAGACGTTGTAAATGTTTTCCACAATATGGATTTGAGTGACGAATTAATAGCAGAACTCGAAAAATAAGCGAGCTTTCTATAACTAAGTAATAAACAGTATATACGCATATTTTATTATCTCAGAAATTATAGATTAAAATATTAGAACGCAGATGATACGGATACGTTCCGTAAACGCGGATTATCACGGATTTTTCACAATAATTTGATTTGCAGATGTTAAAAATCCGTTTTTTTCAGCATTTCCCGCAGGGATCAGCGTTATCCGCGTTCCAAAAATAAAATTTAATAATTAATATTTTAGTTTATATGTAACAATAAATAATTCTTAGTACTTAATAACAAAAGCCGGAAGTAATGGGTATATATCCTTTATTTCCGGCTTTCTTATTGAATCTAAACGTAATTGAGTAAGTAAAAATCACATCAAAACGATTAATCTATCTGCTTTATTTCCTGATAATTGATAATGTCAACATCCTGATAATAGAACTTAATGATATCATCCGCTTTGTATTTGTATTTAACCATTTTTATGGCTCCTTCCTGGCTTAACCCAACTCCATGTCCGTAGCCTTTTCCTTTGAATACAACATTTTCACCTTGTTGCGAAATGCTGAAGAATGTAGATTTTAATCCCAGGTCTCTTCTGATCAATTTTAATGGAATGCTATCATTGAAAAATATTTTTCGGCTTGATTGTTCAAACAGTAAAGCTTTTTCTGCCATTTCATTGTCTTCTACCGGATATTTAAAGTTATCCTTAAGGTATTTCAACCAATCTTTTGCAGGCATTTTGTATTCCCAAACGCTGTTTCGCATTCCGTTTGAAAAAGTGTCCTTTACCGATTTTAAATAAGTGGTTGGTATCGACCATAAGTCTTCGGAGTTAATGGTTTCGCCTCCAGAATTTGAACAAAATGCGGCTGAAATCATCCTTTTGTTTTTATCTACAACCACATCGCCCGATGTAATGGTTGTTGCCATCAGGATTGGATATTTATTGCAACGGCTTTTGTAAACCTGGCAATGCACATCATCGCAAAGATTAAATCCATCTTTATAATGCTTCATCATGTTATTGATAGCATAAGTTCTGGAAATCAATGCCTGTATTTTGAAAAATTCTAAGGAATCGCAGCTGCCCAGTATTTCGGATTGTACTACTCCAGCCACATAATGTTCGATGTCAACATTATTAATAATTTTCAAAAAGCCCTTTTCGACAGATATCAGTAAATCATCATCGTAAATTCTTTCTTTTAAATCAGCGTTTTGTGGCTTTATCTTAAAAATATTCTTTAATCCTTCGCCTTTAAACTCAATGGAGTAAAATAAACCCAGGTCTTTCTGATCTTTTTTTAATCTGATTTTGTTTTTTTCGATGCTTAAGGTATAGTTTGCATTTTTATCAGCTTCATCCAATGGGTTTTCGTCACATTCAACTGAATATTTTCCAATTAATGAGGTAAAAGTTAAAGATTTTATGTTGTGTTGTGAATAAACTTTTATAGCAAAATCGGCAGCATTCAAATTAATTGATAAACATAATAAAAGGATAAACGATATTACAAATCTGATTCTATTCATTGATGTATATGGTGATTTAATGATTATTTAAGTGTTTAAAAATAAGAGAGGCCGTTTTTGCAGAAGCTCCTTTGCCACCCAATTTTATTTTTAACTGATTATATTCATCCGTTAGCATTTTCCTGTAGTTTTCGTTGGTTGTAATTTTTTCAAACTCATGCTTTAACAAACTGATATTAAATTCTTTTTGTATAAGTTCTTTAATTACCAGCTTATCCATAATTAAATTAACCAGCGAAATGTATTTTATCTTTATTATTTTGCGAGCGATATGGTATGAAATCGGATTTCCTTTATAGCAAACCACCTGAGGTACATTGAACAATGCGGTTTCCAATGTGGCAGTACCTGATGTAACCAATGCTGCATAAGAGATTTTTAATAAGTTATAGGTTTGTTCAAATACAATACTTATGGGATAATCCTTAATGATATTCTGATAGAATTCGCCCTGTAAAGTGCTCACACCGGCTATGATGAATTTAAATTGCGGATAATCCTTCGATAGTTCAATCATGAGGGGAAGCATGGTTTTAATTTCCTGCTTTCTGCTGCCCGGCAGCAATGCAATAACAGGTTTGCTTGGTATCAAATCCTTTTCAAACACATTATATTCAGAAAAACCGGAATCTTTATGATTTTCAATTTCATCGAGCAGCGGATGGCCAACAAAATCAACCTCCATCGCATGTGTTTTAAAAAAATCCTTTTCAAAAGGTAAGATTACAAATAAGCGATCGATTACCTTTTTCATTTTCTTAACCCTTGACTGATTCCAGGCCCAAACCTGTGGCGAAATATAGTAAAAAACCTTAATCCCGTTTTTATGTGCCCATTCGGCTATTCTTAAATTAAAACCCGGATAATCAATAAGAATCAACGCATCGGGTTTGTATTCCGATACATCTTCCTTACAGAATTTTATATTGCGAAAGATGGTTGTGAGGTTGGCAATTACCTCAACAAAACCCATAAAAGCCAGATCGCGATAATGTTTTACCAGTTCAACACCTTCTTTTTCCATCAAATCACCACCCCAGCATCTGAAACCGGCTTCCTTATCAATGAGCTTAATCTCCCTGATAAGATTTGAAGCGTGTAAGTCGCCCGATGCCTCGCCTGCAATGATATAATACTTCATTATTTTTTGAATTGAAAATAGAAATAGGCAAAAAACAAAATGAAAGATACAAACAATAATGCTTTACCCGTTTTTTCGTAATTTAAAACTTTAAGGTAATAACGCATGAGTAATATATTAGGTATGAGTGCAAGTAAATATATTTTATAATATTGAAAAATATCGCTTTTCCCCAAAGAAAGCATTACAACATAGATTAACAATAAGGAAATTGTAATTAAAATAACTCCCAGTATGCTACCAAATACATAATTGTCTTTTTTAAACATTCCAATCATATTCGCTTATGGTTTTAAGGTTATGATGTGCAGTAAAATCCACATGCAATGGAACTATGGCAACATAATTGTTTTTTAATGCCCATTGATCTGTATCTTCGGTATGATCGTCGCTTAGGAAAACGCCTGTAAGCCAGTAATAATCCCTGTCGTGCGGATCTTTTCTTGCATCAAAGGCTTCGTCCCAGCGGGCACGTGCCTGGCGACAAACTTTTATACCTTTTATCGGGCTGCCGTTTTTAGCCGGAAAGTTTACATTGAGGCAGGTAAATTCGGGCAAACCTTTTTCCAATACTTCCATCGTAATTTTACGGATGTAGGCATCTAAATGACTGAAATCGGCATTCCATGAATAATCATCCAATGAAAAACCAATTGATTTTACACCTTCAATACAACCTTCGAGAGCAGCAGCCATTGTGCCGGAGTAAATTACATTAATTGAGGCATTGGAACCGTGATTAATACCGGAAACTATCAAATCGGGATGTCCCTTGATAATTGCTTTTTCGGCAAGTTTTACGCAATCAACGGGAGTGCCGTTGCAACTGTATTCTTCATA
>CAIZXK010000748.1 GCA_903936865.1 uncultured Bacteroidales bacterium
ATTTATCGTAATTAACCAAATCAGAGGTAAAGAAGTTCATTTACCTGATTATAAACCTACCGATTTAGTAAACTCTGCTTTGTTTGGTACATTGGAAGATGATAGTAATCCCGCTTTAAATAGATATTACAGAACAAAAACGAACTTGCCTTGGGCTATAAGTACATACGAAAGTTTCCAGTATCCAATAGAAAAAACTGATATTAGCTTAGCTTATCCGAAATTAATAGATTGGGTTATAAGCAATGGAACACAATTTCCAGATTGGGACAGCAATCCTATATATCGTGTTAATTCATATATTTACACTCAACCGTAATAAATTGTTTAGTTGATTACGAAACTGCTTTGTGTAAACAGAGCAGTTTTTTTTTGATATAGCTTTTCAACGTTAGTTTATCAATAGTTTGGATTATAAAGTATTTACATTATTAATGTGAATAAGGAGTAATGAAAAGGAAATATAAATTGGTTTGTATAAGTGTAAATTAATTTACACTCTTGATTCCATTAAAAAAAACGAATCTTCAAATTAAGAATTTTAAAAACTTTTTTATTGATTGCATGGGTTATCCTATTATTTCTTGTAAATTTGTAACTTATTTTGAAACATAATATGCTAAGAAAAATAGTTTTTTTATATTTCCTTTTTATATTTCCTTTTTGTGTAATTGCACAGGATACAATTACTTATACAAAATATTTTTATGAAAACGGGGTGCTTTCAAGTGAAGGTAACTTACGCGACGGAAAACCTGATGGATACTGGAAAACCTATAATGATAAAGGAATATTGATCTCTGAGGGCAATCGGAAAAATTTCGAATTGGATAGTTTGTGGAAATTTTATAATGAAAATGGCAAACTTACAATGGAAATTAATTACCTGAAAGGTAAAAAAAATGGAATCCGTCGTTCTTTTCTCGATAAGGAAACAATAGAAGAAAGCTTCAGGGATGATATAAAACAAGGACTTACAAAATATTATTATCCCAATGGAAAAATAAGACAAATCATACCTTTCGATAATGGATTGGAACATGGAATTTCAAAGGAATTTGACGAAGATAGCATAATCATTTCACTTATCGAATTTAAAAGAGGCATGGTTACTAATCGGGAAAGAATCAATCGCAAAGATAAAAAAGGCTTGAAACAAGGTTATTGGAAAACTTTTTGGGCAAATGATAAAACCAGAACAGAAGGTTATTTTATTAATGATAAGAAAAATGGATTTTTCAAAACCTTCTCAGTTGAAGGTAATTTATTATCAATAGAGAAATATATTAATGATGAATTGCAGCTGGATGTTCCCGAACTCAGAAAACTGGAAGTAAGAACTGATTATTATCCGGATGGAAAAATTAAAACGGTAGGCAGCTATAATAATGGAGTAGCTGAGGGAGTTAGACGCGAATATCTGAAAGATGGTACAATAGCTGAGAGTTACATTTTTAATAAAGGAAAAATAATTGGTAAGGGAATTGTAGATGAAACCGGATTAAGGCAAGGACAGTGGACAGAATTTTATGAAAATGGAGCAAAAAAGGCTGAGGGAAAATATAAAGATGGAAAGAAAATTGCTTATTGGAAATTTTATTACAAAAACGGACAGTTGGAACAGGAAGGACTATTTAATGCTAAAGGAAATTCGGAAGGTGAATGGAAATGGTATTTTGAAAATAATAATGAGTTGTTAATTAGCAACTTTCAGGATGGATTGGAAGAAGGATCCTTTGTTGAATATGATGAGGCAGGAAATATTATTACCAAAGGTGATTTTATTGAAGGGCAGGAAACCGGAGCATGGTATTACAATATAAATAATTACATATCGCAAGGTATATATGTAGAAGGTAAAAGAAGTGAATTATGGAAAGATATATTTCCAAATGGTAAAACTGCTTTTACCGGAGCTTATATTGAAGATAATCCCAATGGAAAACATACTTATTATTGGGATAATGGAAAACTTAAAGAAGAAGGAAATTATATAATGGGAAAACGGGAAGGTGAATGGAAAAAATTTGACGAAGAAGGCTTACTTTTTGTTAGAACTTTTTATAGAAATGGAAGAGAAATAAGATATGATAATGTTCCTCTGGATCCAAAAATAGAAGAAGACGATCAATAGATATCATTTAATTTAAGTATATTACACAGATTAATTCCCAATTTTCTGAGATTTTAAATATTTTGTGATGAGTAAATTATCCATTCTAATGTAGTAATTAAATCAAACACGAAAAAACACAACAGAAAATATACTTACTTCATTATAAATGATTACTTAAGTTTTTGTTATATGAGTGCATATTTTCAAAATAACCGTATCTTTGTCAATTAATCAATATCTTTTACTATGCTAAAATCAATGACTGGCTTTGGAAAATCATTTTGTGATTTACCAAATAAAAAAATTACTGTAGAAATTAAAACATTAAACAGTAAACAAATGGATGTTAATGCCAAATTACCAGTTTTCTATCGTGAAAAGGAAACCGAAGTCAGAACTATATTAACATCACGCTTAGAAAGAGGAAAAGTTGATATGTATATCAATATTGAAAATATTGGAGGATATGCAGAATGCTCAATAAATAGAGATGTAATGAAAGCCCATTATAGCGAGTTGAAGCAAATAGCTATTGATTTGAATGAAAATCCTGTCGATTATCTTGCATTAATTATGCGTATGCCTGATATTTACAATACTAATACAGAGGAAATAAGTGAAGAAGAGTGGCTTGCATTAAAACAAACAATTGAAAATACTATTTCAAAAGTAGATGAGTTTAGAATGAATGAAGGAAGCATATTAGCTGAAGATTTCAACATACGAATAGCTTTAATTGAATCATTACTCAATTCAATCGAACCATATGAAAATACTCGGATTCAATCAATTAAAGATAAGTTATGGAAGAATCTTAACGATATGCTTGAAGCAACAAAAATAGATAACAATCGTTTTGAACAGGAAATCATTTATTATCTCGAAAAAATTGACATCACTGAAGAGAAAACACGTTTAAAGAAGCATTTAGACTATTTCAAAAATACAATGAATTCAGAAAAATCTCAGGGAAAAAAATTAGGCTTTGTTTGTCAGGAAATCGGTAGAGAGATAAACACAATTGGCTCGAAAGCAAATGATGTTGATATTCAGCAAATAGTTGTTCAAATGAAAGATGAACTTGAAAAAATTAAAGAGCAATTGATGAATATTTTATAACATTTTAAAATCTCACAAAATTTTATGAAAAAGTTTTTCGTTATTTTTATATTGATTCTTTCATACATAAAAGTTCAATCTCAAGATTTGCAATATGCTCGTTATATTATTGATTCTTTGTGTTCTCAATCTTTTTTTGGAAGAGCATATACTCAAAATGGAGCTCAAAATGCTTCATTCTTTATTGCTGAAGAATTTTCAAAAATAAATCTTAACAAATTCAATGACAATTATTTTCAGAATTATCAAATCTCTACCAATACATTAAGCAACGTATTGGATGTTAAAATTGGCAAAACACACCTCAAGGCAGGTACTGATTTTATGGTATCGCTGTCATCACCTTCAGTTAAAGGTTCGTATAAAGTATTACTACTCGATAGTTCTTTAATTAAAACAAGAAAAGACTTTGATAAATTTCTGAAAAAGGATTTAACTAAAAAAATTGTTTTAATCGACAAGCAAAACATTAAAGATAAGGATGTTATTGAATTTATAAATTCTTTGCGATTTAATAATCCTTTTAAATCAGCTGGTTTGGCTTTTATAAATGATGGAAAACTAAGCTGGGGAACTTCAGATGGGAAAAAACAAAATAATTTTTTCAAAATCAATTTATTAAGAAATGCTTTACCAAAAAAGATAAAAAGAATTAATTTAACTATTGAAGCTGAATTTATTAAGGATTATGAAACCAGAAATGTAATCGGATATTGTAAAGGCAAAATTTATCCCGATTCATTTTTTGTATTCACAGCACATTACGATCATTTGGGACAGATGGGAAAAGATGTTTATTTCCCCGGAGCTAACGATAATGCAAGTGGAACAGCTATGGTAATGGATTTGGCAAAATATTATTCTGAATCCAGAAATCAGCCCGATTATTCAATTGTTTTTGTATTGGTAAGTGGCGAAGAATCTGGATTATACGGATCTCACTATTTAGCTGAACACCCTTTATTCCCATTGGGAAATGTGAAATTTCTTATTAATCTAGATATGGTTGGTACTGGAAGCGAAGGAATAACAATAGTTAACGGAACAAAATTTGAAGAACAATATAAAAAATTTGAAAGGATAAATAAAGAAAATGGATACTTAAAGGCTGTAGTTAAAAGAGGAGAGTCTTGTAATAGCGATCATTGTGCATTTTATGAAAAAGGAGTTCCTGCTATTTTCATATATGCTATGGGAAGTGAATTTGCTGAGTATCATAATATTTATGATGTTCCGCATAAATTGCCATTAACAAAATACAATGAAATTTTCAGATTACTTACTGATTATATAAAATCTAAATAGTAGTTTTTGAAACAGATAATGGTAAATAGATAGTTACTGTTGTCCCCGTTTTTAGAGTGCTTTCAATTAGCATTTTCCCATTATTTATTTTGATAAACTCATTGCAAATATGAAGCCCTAAACCACTACCTTTCGTGTTTTCAGTGCTTAACGTGGTATTGTTTTCTCCAATATTGAACAATTTTTCCAGTCTTTCTTTGCTTATACCAACTCCATTATCTTTAATAGAAATTTCTAAAAACTGAATGTTGATAGTTGTTGAAATTTCAATTATTCCACCGGTTGGCGTAAATTTTACAGAATTATTAAATATACTGCCAATTACAAATTCAATTGTGTATTTATCAGCATAAATAAATTGTTCTTCAGGAATATTTATAGTAACTTTTTGCTTTTTTTGTTCAGCAATTTCTTTGAACATTTTTATACTATTTAAAACACAGGTTTTTAAATGTATTTTTTCTTTATTTATTACAATAATTCCTCTTTGTACCTTTGCCCAGATAAGTAGGTTTTCAAGTAGTTTACCTGCATTAATTGAGTTTTCTTTTATCCGGTCTGCAATTTTGTAAAACCATTCATTATTATGAATATCTGATAGTTCAGATAGTTCATCGATGCTTTTTTTAATTTCAAAAAATGGTTCTTTTATATCTTTTGCTATAATTGAAAAGAATTTATCCTTGGTATTATTTACATCTTCAAGCTTTTGATTTTGTATTGTAATTAATTCGTTTTTCTCGTTTAATTTTTTATTTTCTTTCTTTTTAAGAATAAAACGATATAAAACGAAAATAACAATAGCGATGCTAAATAATGAGATTAATCTAAATAGATTTGTTAAATTCTTTTGATTCTGAATATGCAATTGCTTAATTACTTCTCTTTGTTTAAGTAATTGATTCTCTTTTTCTTTTTCGTTGGTTTCAAAACGAATGAATTAGTTAC
>CAIZXK010000749.1 GCA_903936865.1 uncultured Bacteroidales bacterium
GCAAGCATGAAAGACAACTGGAAAAATACAGAAAAACTTTATTTTGCATTAACAGAAGGTGCACCAACTGTGGATGAAGGTTCAATTACCAGCTGGATTGCCAATGATTTTGAACAAAAGGTAAAATCAGTACCGGAAGGAACACCCGAAGCCAAACTGGCAATTACACATTATCGGGTGTTGGAAAAGTTCGACAAAAACACATTACTGGAAGTAAGATTGGAAACAGGCCGTAAAAATCAGATTCGTTTACATTTCTCAGAAATGGGTTGCCCAATTGTTGGCGACAGGCGTTATGGAGCCGATGCCACTTTTGTAAGACAAATCCGTCTGTTTGCCTTTAGTCTTAGCTTTACACATCCGATTACCAATGAAAAGGTAATGATAGATTTACCCATGCCACACTATTTTCTTAAATTAAAGGAAGCAGACGAAAAATATAAATAGAAATCAGGAAGTTAATGTGATGTTTAAATCAAAAATCCTGCGTATATAAAAATGCAGGATTTTTGATTTATTAGTTATAAAAAATCGATTAAACAAGGTCATCTAAACCAAACAGTGAAATGACTTAGTAATCCCTTAAACAACGAACAGAAAAACCATGATTCTTATTATCATAGAATCTACCTGCATCATTGAAGTCGTAACCCATAACCCTAAACCAGGCTGTGGCTAAACTAGACTCGGTGGAACTCCACCAATAGCCGTAATTTCCAATGTTAAAGTATCCGTTATAACGGAAGCCACCAGGCAAAGCTGTAAAACTTACTTCGTTTGTAGCGAAATGATTGGGGCTATTCCAGTGACTTAAACCGGCTTCTTTTAATTTTCCTCCTGCAATGCTTTCGCCTCCCAGATAATTTGTTAATATTATCCATTCAGCATTTGAAGGAACATGCCAGTTTATGGGACATAGATTTCCGGTATCTACAGCAAACCAATTGTATAATCTGCCATATGTAATACTATTAGCTGTTGTATTCATATAATTGCAATATGCTCCAGTTGTAAGTACAGCCCAATCAGCACTATCAGATACATTTGGTATAACATTCCCATTATTGTAATGGGTAGTTTTCAGGTTCTCAGCCATCCATGTCTGAGTTCCAATAGTTACTATATTATATATATTTCCATCAAAATCAGTTACTATAGGTACAGGTGGTGATGCAGTGGTAAAACTTATTTCATTTCCATAGGCAGTACCCATACTATTAGTTGCATAAGCTCTTACAAAATAGGTTGTACTTTCAAGTAATCCGGTAATATTACTTACAAAACTACCTATACCCGTACTATCAGTGGTTTTGGTAGTTAAAGCAACTGTTGGATTAGCTGAAGTACTCCAGCAAACTCCACGTGCGGAAATAGAATCACCTCCGTCACTTACTATATTACCACCACTAACTGCTGAAGTTCCCAATATAGAGGTTACTGATGTCGTTGTTATCCCATACAGATTGTTAACCCATGAGGGAATACCTGCTGAAAACAGAAGACTTTGACCAGGTAAACCAGCTATTGCAGAAACCCAGGATACTCCATTCCAGTAGCTTATATGTCTATCAGTCCCCACTCTAATAAGTGAACCGACTGGCTGTGCCATTAAGCCAATCTGAAGAATAAATAATAATATTGTTATTCCAATGCTTTTTGTAATTATTTTTTTCATGATTTGTTTTTTAATTTAGTCTGGTACTCTCAGACAATTGATAATTATTGATTTAATATTAATAAAAAAGCATGAGTACTTAACTTTGAATAAAGCTAAAGCTTTTTTATGAGTTAAAATTAAAATCATATAATATTATCTTCAACTTTCAAAATTGCTTAATAAAAAAATAATTATCTATTAACATAGAAAATATTATATTGTTCAAGTATTCTATATTAAATTTCTGTAAATATGGAATTTATCTCATCAAAAAGTTTCAAAATTCAAGAATAAAGCGTTCTGCGACTTTGAGTCACAATCCTACTTTTAAAAAAAACTAATTTATTAATCTGATTGGAATCGGAATCTTTGAAGTTGCATTTCTATTAGTCCAGATGTACTCCATCTGTTCAGAAAGGAAATCCGACTATCTTGAATGTAATAAATATATGTTGGTTAGTGTGGAATTCATATTGAAAAGATATTAATCCAGCAGATTTAACAATAATTAAAAAAATTATACTTTATTAGCCGCAAATTAAACGATTTAGACGAGTTTTAGGTAACTATAAAATCTTTTACGCAATAAAAAACTGATTAATAAATCTGCATATTTTCAGATTTTATAATACCTTTTACCAACAACCCTTCAAGTGGTTTTATTTTGGATGGATTTCAACCTCTTTAAGTGGTTTTTTTGGATGATTTTTCAACCACTTCAAGGGTTTTCAACCTCTTGAAGGGATTGTTATAGATGGTTGTCTTGTCCTAGCATAGGTTGACAAAAAAGCAAATAAAAGTCAACTTTAAAATCTTCATTATTTCTGGTTTCAATAAGTATTCATAACTACTTTAGGCACTCTGCAAACTTTTTACTAATTTCGCCACATAATAATAAAAAAGACTTTTAAGATGGACTTTGATTATACATGTGTGCTGTGTAATGGTAAACAAGGAAAAAAAATTCCTTTCGGTTATGCGTTTAAAGGCAGGGAATTATGGGGAATAAAATGTAATTCCTGTGGTTTGATAACCATTCAACCTCAACCTTCGGCTGATGAAATTACCGAAATGTATGCTGAGCAATATTTTACTGTTGCCGACAAAAACACCCACCATGGAGAGCAGGATTATATTTCTGCCACAGCTCATGCAGATCATTCAGAAACCATTCGCTTTTTCAGGAATTATGTAAAGGATGGCAACTTTCTCGAAATTGGATGTGCAACAGGTAGCTTGCTTGTTCAACTTCGTGATAGTGGTTTTAAAGTTACAGGAGTTGAAATTTCAGAATTTGCTGCCAAAACCGGAAGAGAAAAATATGGGTTGGAAATAATAAATTCATCATTTACCAATGAGTTAATAGGCAAAGAATTGCCTTTAAATCATTTCGATGCCATCTACCTGGGCGATGTTCTCGAACATTTTACCAATCCGATTGAAGCATTGGAAAACATGAATAAGATTCTCAAAAAAGGGGGTTATGTTTTTGCAGAAGTACCCTCAACTTTAAATCTGATTTCGAGTCGTCTGGCATTTATTTATTATCGCTTAAGCGGAAAAAAGATGACCATGACTTTGCCTCCTTACCATTTAACCGAGTTTTTCCCTGCAAGTCTGCGTAAAGCATTTAAAAGAACAGGTTTCGATAAAACAATCATCAAACAGCAATGCAAACACCCGAAAACCATTCCACTTCGTCATAGCTTTATTGAAAATACAGCCAAGCTTTTGATGCAATATCCCAATTATTTCCTCACCAGATATTTTGGTATTCTGGGCGACAGAATGACCGGAATTGCAAGAAAATAATTGAAATTAAATCATAACTATAAACTCTTTGCAATATTTAAGAGAACTATTGCGTTTCTGAAAGAAAAACTATTACATGAGAAAAATCGATTTATTTACGTTGATTATCATAGTTACATTAAGTTTCAGCTTATCAGCTCAGGAGAAAGCAGCCAAACCATCCAATGTAAAAAAACTTAAGGATTATTCCTTTATTCCGCAAGGAAAAGCCCGATTCGAAAAAAAAGAATTTGAAGTAAATGCTTTCTTTATTTCTAAATTTGAAGTCAGCAACGAACAATATCGTGAGTTTCTTGATTCGCTTAAGAATAACGGTGAAACCAATAAGCTAAAATATGCTCAGATTGACTCAACTCAATGGTCAAAAATATTTAATTCATACAATAACCAACCCTTAGTTGACAATTACAGCTGGCATCCCGCATACAGCAACTATCCGGTTGTAAATATTTCTTATGAAGCCGCCATACTTTACTGTCAATGGTTTACAGAGAAATTTAACCGGAACAATAAAAATAACGGTATCTATTACGAATTTTCATTACCCACAAAACAGC
>CAIZXK010000750.1 GCA_903936865.1 uncultured Bacteroidales bacterium
ATATTAAATTCAATTTTATTACTTTCTATCTTTATTTTATTTGCAATAAAATGTCTGGATAATAATTCCCCAAAAATTGTTCGTTGTAAATTCTTATTATGAGAATAATTCTTAAACTTATCGGATAAGCTAAATGGAAGTTCGTTTAAAAACTTTGTTTTTTTATTTAAAAAATCATTTTGATCAAGCAATTTTACAGCAAAAATTTCTATCATTTTTGTATAACTTTAATAATATTTGCAAAAATATATATAAAAAACAAAAAATATAAATAAATATCATTGTAATAATAAGATAAATGATTAAATTTGCAGACTTTTAAAAATGGTAAATACAAAAACTCAAATTACTGTATTTCAATCAATATAAAGAAAACATGATTAACATAACTTTACCGGATAATTCTGTAAGACAATACGAATCAGGAGTTACAGCGTTGGATATTGCCAAAAGCATTAGCGAAGGACTAGCACGTAATGTATTGGCAGCCAAAGTTAATGAAGAAATTTGGGATGCCACTCGTCCAATTAATAATGATGCTAATTTGCGTCTTTTTACATGGAATGATACAGAAGGTAAAGCTGCTTTATGGCATTCATCTGCACATTTAATGGCAGAAGCCATTGAATTGCTATATCCAGGTGTTAAATTTGGCATAGGACCAGATATTGAAAATGGTTTCTATTATGATATAGATTTTATGGATCATAGCATTTCATCTGATGATTTTAAAAAAATCGAGGATAAAATGTTAGAATTGGCAAACCAAAAACAGCAATTTATAAGAAAAGAAGTTTCTAAAACTGAAGCTTTAGCATATTTCAACAAAAAAGGGGATGAATATAAGTTAGAATTGATTACTGATTTGGAAGATGGTAAAATTTCATTTTATCAATCAGGTGATTTTACTGATTTATGCCGTGGACCTCATATTCCTGATACAAGTAGTATCAAGGCAATCAAACTTTTAAATACTGCAGGAGCTTATTGGCGTGGTGATGAAAAACGTAAGCAATTGACACGCATTTATGGAATTACATTTCAAAAGCAAAAAGAATTAACTGAATATCTTACTCTTTTAGAAGAAGCAAAAAAACGCGATCATCGTAAATTAGGTAAAGAACTTGAACTTTTCACCTTTTCTGCTAAAGTTGGCATGGGATTACCAATCTGGTTACCAAAAGGAGCTGCTTTAAGAGAAAGATTAGAAAATTTCTTAAAAAAAATACAGAAAAAGGCAGGTTATGAACAAGTAATTTGTCCACATATAGGTAATGTTGAGTTATATAAAACTTCAGGACATTATCAAAAATATGGTAAGGATTCATTTCAGCCAATAACAACACCGGTTGAAGGTGAAGAATTTTTCTTAAAACCAATGAACTGCCCTCATCATTGTGAAATATACAATCACAAACCTCGCTCATATAAAGATTTACCAGTTCGTTTAGCTGAATTTGGTACAGTATATCGTTATGAACAAAGTGGTGAATTACATGGACTTACAAGGGTAAGAGGATTTACTCAGGATGATGCTCATATTTTTTGTCGCCCTGATCAATTAAAGGAAGAATTTATAAAAGTAATAGATATAGTACTTTATATTTTTAAGACGTTAGATTTTAAAAATTACACTGCTCAAATTTCGTTACGTGATAAAAATAATACAGAAAAATATATCGGAAGTGATGAAAATTGGGAAAAAGCCGAAAGAGCGATTATTGAAGCAACGGAAGAAAAAGGGCTGAGCACTACTATTGAATATGGTGAAGCGGCTTTTTATGGTCCAAAACTTGATTTTATGGTTAAGGATGCTATTGGAAGAAAATGGCAATTGGGTACCATCCAGGTTGATTATAATTTACCTGAAAGATTCGATTTAGAATATGTTGGTAGTGATAATCAAAAACACCGGCCTGTGATGATTCACAGAGCTCCTTTTGGCTCTATGGAACGATTTGTAGCTGTTTTAATTGAGCATACTGCAGGTAAATTTCCTTTGTGGTTAACTCCCGAACAGTTTATTATTCTTCCAATAAGCGAAAAATACGTAGATTATGCAAAAAAAGTTTTAAATGTGCTAAATAATTACGAACTTCGCGGCTCGATTGACGAAAGAAATGAGAAAACAGGCAAAAAGATTAGAGATGCTGAATTACAGAGAATTCCATTTATGATTATAGTTGGGGAAAAAGAAGAAATGGAGAATTCTATATCAGTACGGAAGCAAGGTGAAGGTGATTTAGGTGGTTTTACAACAGAATCTTTTGCCAAATTAATAAATGATGAAATTTCAAGTTTAATTGAAAAATAATAAAAATAGTATTAATTAACTGAGGAGGAACATAGTTATAGCTACACCATTTTACAGCAGAAACAGAGGGCTTAGACCTGAAAAGAGAAATGAAGACCAACATAAAATCAATAATTTAATTACTTCACCTGTAGTTAGAGTTGTTGGAGAAAATATTGAACCAGGTATATATAATTTTAAAGATGCCCTAAAGATTGCTTATGATCTTGAATTGGATTTAGTTGAAATTTCTCCAACTGCCAATCCACCGGTTTGTAAAGTAATCGATTATAGGAAATTCCTTTATGAACAAAAAAGGAAACAAAAAGAAATTAAAGCTAAATCAGCTAAAATTGTTGTAAAAGAAATCAGGCTCGGACCGCAAACAGATGATCATGATTTCCTTTTTAAATTAAATCATGCAAGAAAATTCTTGCTTGATGGTGCGAAAGTGAAGGTAGATGTGTTCTTTAAAGGAAGAACTATTATATACAAAGAGCAAGGAGAAGCAATTTTGCTTAAGTTTGCCGAGGCGCTTTTTGAGGTAGGAAAACCTGAAATGATGCCAAAGTTAGAGGGCAAAAGAATGATGATGATAATTGCTCCAAAAAAATAACATTAAAAACAATTAATTAATTTAAATAATTATTGCAATGCCAAAAATGAAAAGTAAATCCAGTGCCAAAAAAAGATTTACACTTACAGGTACAGGAAAAGTTAAAAGAAAGCATGCTTACAAAAGTCACATTCTGACTAAAAAATCTACAAAACGTAAACGTAATTTAACTTACACTACTACTGTAGATACTTCGGATGAGAAAAGAGTAAAAGCAATGCTTTCAAAGTAGTTTGAAAATTAGTATTAACCTTGTTTGTAGCACCAAAGAGTCCTAAATAGACGGAACGCTTAAACAAAAACAATTAAAAAAATGCCAAGATCAGTAAATTCAGTTGCATCAAGAGCAAGAAGGAAGAAACTCCTTAGAATGACGAAAGGCCAATTTGGTCGTAGAAAAAATGTTTGGACTGTAGCAAAAAACTCTTTAGAAAAAGGGTTACAATATGCTTACAGGGATAGAAGAGTTAAAAAACGCAATTTCAGAAACTTATGGATTGCTCGTATTAATGCCGGTGTTAGACCTTATGGTCTATCTTACTCTGTATTCATGGGTGGAATCCACAAGAAAAATATCAATTTAAACAGAAAAGTATTAGCTGATTTAGCTATGAATCATCCTGAAGCTTTCAAAGCAGTGGTTGACTTAGTTAAAAGCTAGTTTTGTTTAATCAATTGCCACCAATTTTTGATGGTGGCTCTTTAAAAAATATTTTGAGTTATTGTGCAAATGAATAATTTTTTTTAATAAATTTGCACTCCCTAAAAAATCAATAAAAAACAGCAGTCATGAGCAAACCGGAATTAATGCAATATGTAGAAAACCTAACTGAAAAGAGAGAATTTCCTAGTTTCAAAGCAGGTGATACTATTACAGTTTCATATAAAATCAAGGAAGGTAATAAAGAACGTATTCAGCAATTTCAAGGAGTAGTTCTCCAAAGAAGTGGAAGCGGTTCTACTGAAACCTTTACCGTTAGAAAAATATCAGGTAATACTGGTGTAGAAAGAATATTTCCTTTCTCATCACCTTTTATCGATTCAATCATTGTTAACAAACATGGTGTAGTTAGAAGAGCTCGTATCTTCTACCTGAGAAACTTAAGAGGTAAAAAAGCAAGAATTAAAGAAAGAAGAATGTAGTTTTTGTTTTTCATATTTTTGTACCCCGGCATTTCGTCGGGGTTTTTTTATTTAAAAAAGGAAATTATTTAAAAATAATTAGTAGGTTTGCTGAATATTTATAATTCGTTCGATTAGGTAATTTTTATCTAATGTCTTTATTGTTTAAATTAATATATTATCAAATGAAAAGGTTTTTAATAGTTGTTGTTTGCATCTTAGTTGTTACTATTGGATTTTCACAATCGAAAAAAGGAGGTATTACTGATGAAACATTAAAAAGTATAATTACATCATACAAAAAAAATACTTCCGATAAAGCATTACAAAATGCCATATCGGGCAACGAAATAAAGAAATTAGCCCTTAACCGACAAAATCTTTTTGGTAGAGATTTGTTTTTTTCAAACAGAGTAAAATCACGAGGTATCAGTGATCAGAAATCATCGGGAAGATGTTGGCTTTTTACCGGTTTAAATGTGATGAGAGCTAAGGTTATTGCCAGATATAATATGAATGATTTCCAGTTTTCACAAAACTATTCTTTCTTTTGGGATCAGTTAGAAAAATCAAATTTATTTCTTCAGGAAATTATTGAAACCAAAGATAAACCGTTGGATGATAAAAAAGTGGAATGGTTGTTCAAAAATCCAATAGGAGATGGTGGACAATGGACTGGTGTTGTAAATATTACTCAAAAATATGGGTTGGTTCCTTCGGATGTGATGCCTGAAAGTAAAAACACAGAAAATACAACCGTAATGTCTTCTTTGCTTGGTTATAAGCTAAGGGAAGCTGGATTGCAAATAAGAGATTTGGCTGCTAAAGGTCAAAATGAGGAGAGTTTAATAAATAAGAAAAATGAGGTTTTATCTGAAATATATAAAATTTTAATTTACAGCTTGGGAGAACCTCCTACTGAATTTGTTTGGCGTTATAAAGATGCTTCAGGAAATGTGAGTGAAGCCAAAAAATACACTCCAAAATCTTTTTTTAAAGACTTTGTAACTATTGATTTATCAATTTATATTATGCTTATGAACGATCCTTCGCGTCCATTTTATAAATTGTATGAAATTGAATTTGACCGTCATACTTATGATGGCGATAACTGGAAATATATCAATTTACCAGTTGAAGAAATTAAAAAATTCGCTATTTCATCTATCAGGGATTCGAGTGCTTTATATTTTTCTTGCGATGTAGGCAAGCAATTAAATAGCGAAAAAGGTGTTTTGGATGTAAATAATTATGATTATGAAAGTTTGTTCGGAAGCAAATTCGGAATGAACAAAACTCAGCGAATTCAAACTTTTGAAAGCAGTTCGTCGCATGGTATGACATTAGTGGCTGTAGATTTGATAGATAATAAACCTGTTAAATGGTTGTTGGAAAATAGTTGGGGAATGACTGGTTTTGATGGTCACTTGATTATGACAGATAAATGGTTTGAAGAATATATGTTCCGTTTGGTTGTTAATAAAAAATATGTGACTGCAGATGTTCTTAAAATATTAGAACAAAAGCCTGTAGTTTTACCACCCTGGGATCCAATGTTTTCAAATGAACAATAAAATGTAAAAGTTACAACTAATCTGTATATTTTAATTTAAATATTTATAAAATGCCTGATTTACAACAAAGAGTTGATGCGTTTAAAGAATCTCAACTAACATTTGGGAGAATGATTCACGATTGGCTTATTGGTATAGGTTTTGATGAAAATTCGGCTATGCTAATGAAGGGTGTAATCATTGTTTTGGGAATTTTTATTTTAAGTTATATTGTTTTCTTAATTGCCAGAAGGATTATTGTCCAGGTTCTTCATGAAATAGCCAAACGAACTGAAACAACATGGGACGATATAATGGTGGAACGCAGGGTTTTCCATCGTTTAGCATACCTTGCACCTGCTATTTTAATCCATTCGCTTATGCCAAGTATGATGGTAAATTACGAAACATGGACTTTACTTTTGCAGGGTGCTTTAAAGATATATATGGTTCTTATCATTATTATTGTGTTGGATGCATTTTTTAGTTCGATGATAGAAATTTATCAAAACTATGAAATATCTAAATTCAAGCCAATTAAAGGATATATTCAGATTATGAAAATCATAATATATCTGATTAGTGGTATTATCATTATTTCGATTCTGATTAACAAATCGCCTGTTTATCTGCTTACGGGTTTGGGGGCTATTTCGGCTGTACTTATGTTGATTTTTAAAGACACTTTGCTTGGTTTTGTAGCTAGTATTCAGCTTTCGAGCAACGATATGCTTCGTCCGGGTGATTGGATTACGATTAATAAATTTGGAGCAGATGGTACTGTAGTAGATATCAATCTGACCACAGTTAAAATTGAAAATTTCGATAAAACAATTACAACAGTCCCCACTTATTCTATGATTTCCGATGCTTTTCAGAATTGGAGAGGCATGCAGGAATCAGGTGTTAGACGCATCAAACGCTCTATTATCATTAATATGAACAGTGTTAAGTTTTGCACTCCCGAAATGTTGGAGGCTTTTAAAAAAATACAGTTGATTAATGATTATATTACTGATACACAAGTAATATTAGAAGAAAACAATGCTTTTAATAATATTGATGATAGCATTGTTGTAAATGGCAGAAGACAAACCAACCTGGGCGTTTTTAGAGCTTATTTGCAGGCTTATCTAAATGACAATGAGAACTTATCGAAAGAAAACACTATCATAGTCAGGCAATTGCAACCAACAGAAAAAGGATTACCCATCGAGATTTATGCTTTCAGCAATATTTTGGAGTGGGATAAATATGAAGATTTGATATCTGATATTTTCGATCATATTTTTGCAGTAGTTCCACAATTTGAATTGCAGATTTTCCAGAATCCAAGTGGTTCTGATTTTAAAAGTCTGATTAATGCATAATTTTATAGGGCGTTATGAATTAATTCTCTAAAAAATACAATTTATTTAATAATAATTGCTATATTTGCAATGTTTTAAGGGCTGTTAACTCAGTTGGTTTAGAGTGTTACCTTGACAGGGTAGAAGTCACAGGTTCGAGTCCCGTACAGCCCACAAAATCTATATTAACCAAACTAAATGAACATAATAGAAGAACTTAAAAGCACTGATACAAAGATAATAATAAAAATGAGTGTAAAACAAAAACAATTAAAATTTATTAGATTTAACCAATAAAAGGATGTACCTTTGGAGTGTTATTAATTTTAGCAATTATTTACACTCATTATGAAAAAAAAGACAGGTTTTAAAAGTCCTATTTTCAGGCTGGAAGCAAGGAAAGACAAGGCAACCAATGAAGTTAAAAAACATCACATTCCTATTTTAGTAGATTTTAAATTTAATGATACAAGAATTATTTATCCGATTGGTTTTAGAATTGATTTTGATAAATGGAACGAAAAAGAGCAACGTGTAAAAAGAAATAATTTTAATAAAGATTTGGTTTCTTTTTCTGTAATTAACGAACGCATTGATTTAATAGCACTTAGTTTACCAACCGCCTACAAAAAAGCAATTGAAGACAAAGTTATTTTGTCGAAAGAATTGTTTTTTAATGTATTAAGAAATATTATCAATCCTGAAAAAATCACACTCCAAAACACCATACAGGAAAAGAGTGTAAATTATTATTTTCAATTATTTATTGAAAGTGAATTAAAAGCGAAAAACTGGAGGGATGGGACAAAGAAAAAAATTGAAACGTTAAAAAAACATTTGTTTGAATATAATTCAAATTTGCAATTTAAAGACATTACAAGCGATTTTTTATTAAACCTTATCAAACACCTTACAAATGATTTAAATCTAAATAACACCACCGTAAAGAAGGCAATAGTCGATTTTAAATGGTTTCTGAATTGGGCAACTGATGAAAAAGGGTATAACACAAATTTAGAGTATAAAAAGTTTAAATATAAATTTGAGGGGACAAATACAAGCGACTACCAACAAAATATTATTTTCCTGACATGGGATGAACTCCAACACCTTTATAATTTTGATTTTTCCGATAATAAAAGACTGGATCAGATTAGAGATGCTTATTGCTTTTGTTGTTTCACTTCGTTACGTTATTCAGATGTAACCAACCTTAAAAAGCATAATATCAAAATTGATGAAGCAGGAAATTATTATTTAGATTTCCTGACAGTAAAGACCAACGATAAATTAACCATTACTTTAAATAAATATGCTTTGGCAATTTGGAATAAATACAAAGATATTGAATTGAAAGATAACAGGCTTTTTCCAGTCCCTACAAATCAGAAATACAATGAATATTTAAAAGAAGTAGCAAGGATTGCAGGTTTTAAGTCAAAAGAAACATTAATTGAATTTAGGGGTAACAAACGAATAGAACAAACCTTTGAAAAATGGGAGTTAATTACAACCCATACAGCCCGAAAAACATTTATTATTAATGCTTTAAACTTAGAAATACAACCCGACGTAATAAGGAAATGGACAGGCCACAAAGACCATAAAACATTGGAACTTTATATTAAAATAAGTGAAGACATGAAAGAAAAATCAATGAATAAATTTAATGAGATATAATTATGGAAAATACAACGTTTAATACAGAATTTACAGTTAAGTTTATTAATACACTGTTTAAAGAACAAATAAAAAGAAATTCAACAAAAGATTATCATACTATTTTTTCTGATATTTATTTATGTGATTTTGATAATACAAGAAATGAAATTGATACTTATTATAATACAGGTAAGAAGAGTATTCTTGAAAACATTTATAACTTGTCAAAAGATAATTATGAAATGTTTGAAACAAAAATTCAGTTTATAAAAGATTTATCTTTTAAGTTAGATTTTGTTTATGCATTTAAAAACAAAATTCAAATTGTTGATGATAATAATGGTTATAATTATTTAAACCTAAATCAATTAGAAATTTTAGAATTATTTTCAAATATTAGTTTTTCAGATTTTTGCAAAAAAATTATTGATTATATTGATGAAATGCAACCGAAAAAAGACAAGCCAAAGGACAAGCCCAATAAAGCAGGCAGGAAAACAGATTTAAAATACACTACTTTTGAAAGTATGTTTACAGATAAAACAATGCCTGAGAAAGTAATTAATGAACTGATTGACTTTGAAACGTTAAGTTTAAAGGGTGAACTATTAAAAGAAAAGTATTATATTTTGGCAATTACTGAAGCCTTGCAAATGTTAGGTATAATTAATAAAGATGTAAATAAAACTAATCGTAATAAGTTATTTGCAAATAAATTTAATACTTTAATTGCTGATAAAACAACCAGAACCGAAAATGAAAACCATGAGGGATTATTAACAGAATATAAAGAACTGTTTAATAAGTTATTGTAAACTTAAATTAAGTTGGATAATTGCCATTAATACCGAACGGCAAAAAACGGTAATCATGGCAATATCAATGATTTACATTTGTGCATTATTAATTAAATAGAATTAAATAATGTACAAAGAAAAATTAACTTTCGATTTAATGCCAAGTGCAATATCTGAGATATTGACAAAGGTAGAAAACATTGAGGCGTTTATTAACTCCCAACCTCAACAAACCACCACCACCACCGACCCCGAACCATACATTTATGGAATTAAGGGTTTATCAATCTTTTTGCAAGTTAGTACTGTAACCGCTCAAAAGATTAAGAATAGTGGTAAAATTCCATTTAGTCAAGCTGAAAGAACAATTATCTTTAAAAAAGATGAGGTTTTAAATGCTTTATCAAATACCAAACTAAAAACAGTAAAGAAATGATAAAGCAAAAATACTTTAAACAGGAACGTATCGTGTTTACAGCCTTTCAGGGCACTCCAAAGACTATGTTAATGGTAAGTGATATAACAGGAATATTACGTGCTAATATTTGCCGTTACGTAGCTAATTTCAGGAAAGCGGGAACGATTACCAAAGTAAGAACGGGACTTTGTCAAATTACCAAACATTCTGCAGGGTATTATACAACTTCAAATAATGGAGGGATAAAGTAATGGAAGACGAACCATTTAATTTTGAAGCAGAAATATTAAAAGAAGTCCAGGAAACAACTGAAAATAGTTTATTGAAAGTATTGAAATCGGTAAGGATTTCCCCGACCGATGAAGTCCCACCAAATACACCTTGTTTAAGTATTGAGAACAATGGTAAATCGGAAATTATTGCTTGTTTGGGGGAACTATCCCTTGTAATTGGAAAAGCAAAAAGTAAAAAAACGTTTTTAATTACCATTGCATTGGCTGCAGCAATAACAATGATACTTGTCTTAAATCGTATCAAGGGATGCTTACCATACGAACAAAGAAACGTTTTATACATCGATACCGAACAGGGCAAATATTACGCAACAAGAGCCTTAAAACGTGTTTGCAAGTTAGCAGGAATAAAAGAGCCAGATAATATATTTTGTTATGCACTCCGAGAATTTACTCCCTCCGAACGTTTGGAACTGATTGAAGCAGCTATAGAGAACACGCCTAATTTGGGTTTTGTTGTGATTGATGGGATAAGAGATTTGGTAACTTCAATAAATGATGAAGAGCAGGCCACCACCTTAATAAGTAAGTTAATGAAGTGGAGTACTAAAAAAAACATTCATATTATGATGGTACTTCATCAAAATAAAAATGATGGCAATGCACGTGGACATTTAGGAAGTGAAGCAACCAATAAAAGTATGACTGTTTTATCAGTAACTAAAGACCCCGAAAATGATAATATTTCATTTGTTGAAGCTGAATTTTGCAGGGATAAATCATTTGAGCCTTTTGCTTTTCAGATTGATGAATTTGGTTTGCCTTTTATATTAGAGGATTTTGCTATTAAAGGTGAATCTACAGAAAAGAAACCAGTTTTAAATCCCAAAAGATTTACTATTGAAAAGCATAATCAATTATTAGACCTTGCTTTTACCAATGAAACTGAACTAACCTACGCAAATTTTATATCAAATTTACAAGCTGCATTTACAAGTATTAATCTATCAATAGGAGAAAGTAAGACAAAAACCTTTATTTCATACTATACACAAAATAATTATATCAATAAAAAAACGAATCAAAAAGGAAATAAGACCCTATACAGTCGGGTTAGTTCAGAAATTAAAGAGAGTTAGTACAGTCGGGTTAGTGTAGCGTATAGATATACGCTACTAACTAACTAACCCAACTCTTTTGTGCCAGTTTAAAGAGTTAGGTTAACCTAACTAACCGAACTCTAAACATTGAAAACATTGAAAAGTTAAAAATTAATAATCAAAATTTAAAAAAATGAGTGAATACAGATATATTTTAGAAAAGTACAAGAATTTAACCAGCCGGCACACGTGCCCGAAATGTGGGAAAAAAGAATTTACATTGTATATTGATACCGAAACAAACCAACCGATCCATCCGACCGTTGGGAAATGTAACCGGGAAAACAACTGTAATTTTCATTTGAAACCAAAGGAATATTTCATTGATAACAATATCTTTGAAACATTGCCACCATTGGCCACCAAATCAATTGTAATGAAGCCAAAACCAAAACCAATAAGTTATATTGATATAGATGTTTTTAAGGCTACATTAAAGAATTATGATAATAACAACTTCATTAAATTTCTTATTTCAAAATTTGATGAAGCAATTACAATTGATTTGATACAAAAATATTTTATTGGAACTTCGACCCATTGGAATAATTCAACCGTATTTTATCAAAGGGATTTACAGGGCAAAATAAGAGCAGGAAAAATAATTCTATACAATCCCGAAACAGGCAAAAGAGTGAAATTTCCTTTTAATCATATTCATTGGCTGCATAGTTTATTGAAATTAGAGGATTTTAACCTTAATCAATGCTTATTTGGTTTGCACTTAATAAAAGATACTACTAAGACCATTGCTATTATTGAGAGCGAAAAAACGGCTATCATTGCAAGCGTTTATTTGCCTCAATATATTTGGTTAGCTACGGGAGGGAAAAATAATTTAAGGCCTGAATTGTTCACTGAATTAAAGAACAGAAAAGTAGTTTTTTACCCAGATTTGGGATGCTATGATTTATGGAGTGAAAAGGCAAAAACATTAGGCCTATCAAATTACAAAATATCTGATTTATTAGAAACCAATGCAACTGATGAAGAAAAATTACAAGGTTTAGACTTAGCCGATTATTTATTGAAATATGATTATTCAAAATGGAGGCTAAAAAATTTGATAGTTAAGCAATGGAAAAAATTCAATCCTAAATTTTGGGATTTGTCAATTCCTTATGATTTACAAGTTAGTTGTGAATACATTAATACAAATTATAAAATGAATATTTCAGAAAAGGAATATTTTGAAATTTATCAATCAATCAATTAATTATCTAAAATAGAGGAGTTTAGAAATATGGCACTAAAAATGAAGACGGGCGGTAGGCAAAAAGGCACTCCAAACCGTACAACAAAAGAGATTAAAGAAGCAATAAATCTGATAGTTAGCAATAATATTGACAGGCTACAGGATGACATCGACAGCTTAGAACCTAAGGAACGTATCAAAGTGATTTGCGACTTATTAAACTATACAATTCCTAAGCTGCAAAGCATACAACAAAACGAAGTAGAAACGGAACATCATACGACTACAATTGTTTTTAAGGATTTTGAAGAGGTTAATTAATAATCATTAATGAAGAGTTTTTTAACGTTATTACACGTGTAAAGAGAAAAATAATTAATAATCAATAATAAGTACTAATATTCATTAATAAATACTAATAACATGAATGAAATAATTATATTTTTAAGTTTTTTGCTTCTATTTACATTTTCTTATTGGAAGATCAAACGTAAATTTTTGATGAAGTATGTAAAGTAAAATTAAACAGATTTGTTTAAAAGCCTTGAAAATTAATTCAAGGCTTTTTTGTTAAATAAAATC